>JAJDAI010000124.1 GCA_029261955.1 Deltaproteobacteria bacterium
GTTCGCCTTCATCGTGGCGACCTTCGTGCGCTTCATGGGCTTGCCCGCGGTGACGACGGCGGGGTGCGCGTCGAGGCCTACGGAGCGCATGAGCGTCACCATCAGCGCCGTCTGATCCTTGCAGTCCCCCAAGCGCGCGCCGTAGCAGAGCTCTGCCTCGTGGGGGATCCAGCCGGACTGTCCCGGGTAGAAGCCCAGGTAGCCCCAGCCGTCCGCGACCGCGTCGTGAATCGCGAGCGCCTTGTCCCGGACCGACTCCGCCCCTGCGACCAGCTCCTCGGCCCAGGCGCTCATGTCCTCACTGGCCTCCAGCTGCGGCTCCCAGACCTTCGACACCAGGGCACCCAGCTCCGCCCAGCCCGGCTGGTTGGAGAAGAAGAGCGTCGGCAGCGCGTCGTAGAGGTGCGGCATCCCGGGGTCGAACCAGGCCCCGAGCAGCGTCGCGAACTCGAAGGTGTAGCTCCGCTTGCCGTCCGCCTGCTCCTCGACCGGGCTCGTGCGGAAGTGCCGCTGCTCGAAGCGCAGCTCCTGCTCCTCGGGCACGACGAAGCGAATGGTGCGCTTCTCGGTGCTCGCGAACTTCTGCACGAGCACGCCGCCGCCGAAGTAGTCCTCGAGGCCCGGGTGCGGTGCAGAGCGGGTGACCACCTTGAAGGTGAGCGTGCCCTTCTGGCCGCGCGGCACGAGCAGCGCGAGGTTCACCCCCTGGTCGATGTAGCGGCTGTTCGACTTCGGCGGCATCTCGACCAGGCGGCTGCGGTCGAGGGTCTCCACCCGGCCCTCCCCGACGAAGCGCCCTTCGAAGGACACCACCTCCGCGTCCCGGGCCGAGTCCAGGTGGGTCAGGTAGATGAACTCCCCGAGCAGGTTGGACTGGAAGACGTCCAGCTCCAGCTCCCAGGTGTAGAGCACGTCGCCGTTCGCCTCGCGCTCGAAGGTCTCGGTCGAGTCCCGCACGAAGGCCCCGAAGTCCCGCGGCTTCACCTTCGTCCAGTCCTTGTGCTCGTAGTCGAAGTAGCGCGCCTTCAAGTAGGGGTGCTTCCAGTGCACCCCGCCCTCGTCGGTCTTCTTGTCAGCAGCGGCGACCGGCGCGCAGAGCAGCACGGCGAACGCGAGCAGGAGCCATCGATGCATCGGATTCCCTCCCCGGGAGACGAAGCGGAGTCTAGCGGAGGCCCTGAGGGGCCGGCGTCTGGCAGCCGCCGTGCTATGGGAGGCCATGACCCACGAAGAGCCAGTCGAGGTGCCCTACGCCGAGGTTCCCCCCGCCACGCTGCGGGCGATCGCGGAGGACTTCTGCACCCGGGACGGCACGGACTACTCCGAGACCGAGATGCCCCTGGATGAACGGGTCGCGCTGCTCATGAAGCAGCTGGAGAGCGGGGACGCGCGCCTGGTCTTCGAGGTGAACAGCCAGACCCTCGGCATCGTCAGCAAGAGGCTGCTCTAGCGACCGCGCAGCGCCCGCCAGGCGTCGACGACCGGCCGCCACAGCACCTGCCCCAGATCCGGGTGCAGCTGACCCTCGGGCAGGCCGAACTCCAGCTCCTCGTGCCCACTCGGCAGGTAGAGCGTGCCGAAGAGCCAGTCCCAGAGCGCCAGGGCCGTGCCGAAGTTCGTGTCCCGGTGCTGCTCCTGCAGGCTGTGGTGCACCTGGTGCTGCGCGGGGCTGATGAACAGCCGACCGAGCACCGGCCCCCAGTGCAGCCACGCGTGCGAGTGGCGCAGGTTCCCACCCGCCAGCTGGAACACGGAGTAGGCGGCGTTCAGGCCCAGCAGGACCACCATGTCGGCCGGGCCCTGGAAGGCGAAGAGAACGAGGCCCTGGAAGACGCCGTTGATGCCCGTGCGCAGCGCGTGCTTGCTGAGGTCGTAGAACGGGTGCTTCCGGTACAGCGTGAAGGGCGTCATGACCTCGGCGCTGTGGTGCACCGCGTGGAAGGGCCAGAGCCAGGGGATGCGGTGGTGCAGCCAGTGGTTCAGGAAGCCGCCGAAGTCGTTGACCACGAAGAAGGCGACCGTGAAGACGACCGTGGTGTAGCCCGTCCAGTTCAGCCCGCTCCAGCCCGTCGCGACGCCGCCCAGCGCGAGGGCGAGCCAGGTCGCGACCGCCGCTGCGCTGACCGCGCTGCTGATCATCGCCACGGGCGAGACGAAGCGGTTGAAGGCCCAGATCTGGTAGTCGACGAGGGCCGAGGGGTGCCCCCAGATTCGTCGATCGAAGAGCCAGCGCAGGGGCCCGCGTCCGCTGCGCCGCGCGTAGAGCGCCCAGGAGAGGGTCCCCAGCAGCACGAAGGTCACGAGGTAGGGCCAGTAGAGCCGGGAGCCCGGGTCCACCGGCGCGGTCAGCACCCCGCGGGCGCGGCTCAGGCCGTCTTGGAGGAGCTCCTGCACAGGCCGGACAGTCTGCAGGATGGGCGCAGCGAGCGTGGGGTCATCGCCAGGAGAAGCCGTCCAGCTTCAGGCCCCAACCCGTCACCGAGCTGTCCGTGAAGAGGTGCAGGTTGATGGAGCCGGCGGCGATGACCGACGACTCGACGGCGCCCAGGTCGCCGGTCCACTCCGCCAGCTTCACGCCCTCGTCGTCGCGCACGACCACGAAGTCGTAGCCCGACTCCACGTCGATGCGGCCGAAGTGCAGCTTGAGCTCGGTGGCGCCGTTCGGGGCGTCGATGCCGATCTGGCCGCTGAAGTCGTTGCTGTAGGGGTGGGCGGACTCCACGGGGAAGGGCACGTAGGCCCAGCTGCCCGTCGCCGGCTCCTCGGGGGGCTGCTCGGTGGGGTCTGGGTCCTCGGGCTGCTGCTCGGCGCCGCCCATCACCTCGACCAGCGCGCTGTGCACGTTCAGCCGGCCGCCGGAGCCGAGCTCGGAGCCGCCCTGCGCCAGCGGATCCGCCGTCGCCATGAAGAGGGCACGGATGTCGCGGGGCGCGAGCTCGGGGGCCAGCTCCAGGACGAGCGCGGCGGCCGCGGCGACGTGCGGCGAAGCCATCGACGTGCCGTCCTGCCAGGACCAGCCGTCCTGACCGATCCAGGTGGAGACGATCTCGACCCCGGGGGCCGCCAGGTCGACGGAGCCGGCGCCGTAGTTGGAGAAGCTGGCCAGGCGGTCCCG
>JAJDAI010001231.1 GCA_029261955.1 Deltaproteobacteria bacterium
GCAGGCCAGACCGTCGACGCCGCCAAGACCCTCATCGACGAGCGGCCCCTTCGCGACCTGCTCGACGAGCCCTGAGCCCGGGATGAAGACGCCCCCCCTGGGGCTCCGCGTCGACGGGGCCCTGCTCGACCGCTGCTCGGCGATCACCGACCGCGAGCGCCGGCGTTTTCTCAACGGCGGCGAGGCCCACTGGGGCATCGCCCAGGACCCGCAGATCGCCCTGGCCCCGCTCGGCACCCAGATCCTGGACGAGCTCGGGCAGGACAGCGGGCTGTCGGTGGACCTCGTGCTCGCGCCCCCGGGCGGCGGCGCCACCACCCTCCTGCTCCAGCTGGCCGCTCGCTTGACCCGGGACGGCCTGGACGTGCGCTGGTTCGACGAGGGCGGCATCGACCCCGGAGCGCGCGCCGACGTGCTGCTGATCGACCACGCCGACGCGCACGTGGCCGAGCTCCACCGGCTCCTCCGGGGCGGCGGCCAGGGAATCAAGCACGTCGTGGCGGCCTCGCGCGCCCCAGGCTGGTCCCGCGTCCGCGGGCACGACTACGGCTGGAGCGGGCTCTGCGATCGCTTCCGGCCCTGGGACCTCGAGCCCGACCCGGCCTTCGCGTTGCGCGCCGCGGCGGTCGACGCCGACCTGCTGCTGCAGGAGCTGGACTTCCTGAGCGGGGACGCCCGCCGCGCGGTGCTCGCCATCGCCCTCGTGCAGGCGCTGGAGCTCCCCGGCCTGCCCGCACGGCACCTCGCGGCGGCCCTCGAGCTCGAGGACCCCACGCCGCTGCTGGAGAGCCTGCGCCGCGAGGCGCCGGTGGCTGTGGCCTCGGCGGATCCGCCCCGCTTCGAGACGCGTCACCCCGAGCTCGCCCGCGCCCTGGTGGGGCGCTGCGAGGGCGAGCTGGCCCCGCTGCTCTGCGGCCTCGTCGCCTCCGCCGCCCGCAGCGAAGACGAGGACGACGCCCCCCTCGCCCGCGCCGGCTCGCGGGTCCTCTCCCGCTTGGGGGACCTGCTCGACGAACCGCACGAGCTCGCGCGGGCTGCGGCGGACGCGTCCTGGCAGGCCCACCCCCGAATCGCCGCCCTCGCCGACCAGCTCGGCGTGCTGCGCCGCGCCGGCGAGTCCCGCGCTGCCTCCGAGCTGGCCGCTGCCCGCTGGCCGGAGCTGGAGTCGCTGGACGACGGCGAGGCCATGCGGCCCTTCCTGCTCGCCTGGGCCCGCACCGACGCCGAGCGTGCGCCCGCCCTCGCGGCCTACGCCCTGAGCGATCAGCTGGACGCGCCGCTCGACGAGCTCGAGCTGAAGCGCGCCCTGGTCCTGCTGGCCGACACCGTCCCCCTGCTGGAGCCCCTGGCCGGCCTGCGGAGCGAGCTGCCCGGCCCGCAAGAGCCCACCTCCTGGACCCCGAGCGAGCCCCCGCCGGACGCGGAGGCCGTGGCCGAGGCGCTCGCTGCCCTGCCCACGGGCTCGCCGGTCCCCGAGCAGCTCGCCTTCGAGGGCCTGCGCCGCGCCTACAACCACCACATCGGCGGGCGCTTCGGCCCCCTGCTCGCCCACGTGCCCGAGGCGGCGGACGCCGAGGACCTCTACATCGCCTTCAGCACCTGGTGCGAAGAGGCCGGCATCGAGCCCTACCCCGCCCAGGACGAGGCCTTCGCCCACCTGGCCGAGAACGAGAGCGTGCTGCTCTGCACCCCCACCGGCTCCGGCAAGTCGCTGGTCGCCCTGGCGGCCCACTTCTACGCCTTCGCCCGCGGCGAGCGCAGCGTCTACACGGCCCCGACCAAGGCCCTGGTGAACGAGAAGTTCTTCAGCCTCTGCGGGGCCTTCGGCTCGCGCAACGTCGGCCTGATCACCGGCGATGGCGCGGTGAACCGCGACGCCCCGATGATCTGCTGCACGGCGGAGATCCTCTCCAACATGGCCCTGCGCGAAGGCCGCGCCACCGACTTCCGCTCCGTCGTCATGGACGAGTTCCACTACTACGGCGACCGCGACCGCGGCATGGCCTGGCTGCTGCCCCTCGTCGAGATGCGCGACGCCCGCTTCCTGCTGCTCTCGGCGACGGTCGGGGCACGCGAGGCGATGCGCGAGCAGCTGGAGCGCCAGACCGGCTCGCCGATGGTGCTGGTGGAGGGCAACGACCGCCCCGTCCCGCTCAAGTTCACCTACCGCGACACGCCGCTGCTCGAGTCCATCGGCGCCGTGCAGAAGGACGGCCTGACCCCGGCCTACATCGTCTGCTTCAGCAAGAAGGAGGCGGCCACGCTGGCCAGCGACCTGCGGCAGGTCAAGGTCGAAGACCCCCAGCTCAAGTCCCAGCTCAAGCTGCGCCGGGCCGAGGTCCACGCCTTGCTCAAGGGCCACGACTTCGGCACGCCCTTCGGCAAGCAGCTCAAGAGCCTGCTGCCCGACGGCATCGCGGTGCACCACGCGGGCATGCTGCCGCGCTACCGGCGCCTGGTGGAGCAGCTCGCCGAGGCCGGCCACGTCACCCTGATCTGCGGCACCGACACCCTGGGCGTGGGCATCAACATGCCCATCCGCACGGTGCTCTTCACGCAGCTCTACAAGTTCGACGGGCGGCGCACGCGGCACCTGCGGCCGCGCGAGTTCCACCAGATCGCGGGGCGGGCCGGGCGCAAGGGCTACGACACCGTCGGCCACGTCTGGGCGCAGCCGCCCGAGCACGAGATCATCAACCAGCGCGAGCGCAAGAAGGCGAAGGAGAAGAACAAGAAGTTCTACGCCAAGGACGCGCCGCGGGACTTCCGGGGCTGGGACAGCTCCCGCTTCAAGTCGCTGCAGACCCAGGAGCCGAAGGCGCTGGAGACCCCCTTCCGCCTCTCGGGGACCATGGTGCTCGGCGTGCTCGGCCGCGAAGGCGACGGGCTGGCGGCGCTGCACGACCTCATCGACCGCGTCGCGCTGCCCGACTCCCAGGCCGAGAAGGAGCACGCGCTGGCCGATGCGGTGGTCGAAGACCTCCGGGCCACCAACCACCTGCGCCGGCTCGGCGAGGCCTGGCAGGTCCTGGACCAGCGCACGACCTCGACCTACGAGCGGCCCCTCGGCCGATTCCTGAACCACAGCCTCGCCGCCCTGGACGAGGCGGACCCGGACTTCGCGTGGCGCGCCCTCAGCTGCGTGGAGTCCATCCTCGACGACCCCCACCCCGTGCTGCGGGGCCAGGTGAAGGTGGCGAAGGACCTGCTCTACGCCGAGCTGCGCCGCGCCCGCCGGGAGGACCCCGAGCAGGAGCAGGAGATCCAGACGCGGATCGACGCGCTGACCTGGCCGGAGCCCGAAGCGGACTTCCTCGAGCAGCAGTGGGCCCTCTGGATGGAGCGGAACCCCTCCCTCGTCGGCGGCACGCCCAGCCCCAAGTCGGTCGTGCGCGAGATGATCGAGTGCGCCTTCGGCTTCAACGACTACATCCGCGAATACGGCCTCGGGAACGAGGAAGGGCGGCTGCTCTACTACCTCAGCGACGCCGTGCGCCTGCTGTCCCGCGAGCTGCCCGAGTGGGTGGCCAACCACGAGCACATGCAGGAGATCGTCGAGGGCCTGGACGTGCTGGTCCGCAGCGTGGACGCCAGCGTGGTGCGCGAATGGGAGCGCTTCGAGGACCCCTCCGGTCCGCGCGAGGACGAGCCCGAGCCGCCGCCACTCGACGTCACGAAGCGGCCCCGCGCCTTCCGGGTGCTCGTGCGGAACGTGGCCTTCGGCTGGGTCCGACGCCTGGCCCACGGCCGCCACGACCTCGTCGAGCCCTCGGCTCTGCGCCCCGAGGGCATCCAGCGCGCCATGGAGCCCTACTGGGCCCGCTACAGCCAGATCCTGCTGGACTCCGAGGCGCGCGGCCCCTCGTTCTTCACCTTCGAGGGCACCGAGGTCCGGCAGACCCTCCTCGATCCCGACGAGGACTGCGAGTGGGCGGTCACGGGGACCGTGGACATCGAGGCGTCGCGCGCTGCCGGCAAGGCCGTCGTGACGCTCACAGGCATCGGCCCCATCGAGGCCTGAGCCGCTACTTCATGCAGCAGGCGTAGCCGTAGTTGGTGCTCAGGCTCGGGTTGTCCGGGACCGCGCCCGTGCCCACCGTCGCGTGGATCAACACCGACGCCTACTCGGGCGGCGCGATCATCGCCATCGCCTG
>JAJDAI010001232.1 GCA_029261955.1 Deltaproteobacteria bacterium
CGCATCCTCCCGCACCAGCCGGACGGCGTCGACCGCCAGGCCCTCACCGGCGGCGTGCCAGGTGATCGTCCAGCGCCCCGAGTCGTCCGCCGCGGGCAGCGTTCCGAGATCCAGCCAAGCTCCGGCCGCCTGCTCGGCCCCGACCTCCCGCCCCGCGATTCGGCCGGTTCCGGGCAGCTCGGGCAGCCACACCGAGGCCCGCCAGCGCCCCGGCCCCGCCTCGATCCGGAGCTCCTGTTCGCCCGTCGCCAGCCAGCCGTGGCTCCCCCCGTGGCCGCCGGGTCGGCGGGGAAGCCAGCCTGCGCCCACGCCGTCGTCCTCGAGCACGCGCAGGGACGGCGCCACTTCCTTGAGCACCCCCGGCTGCCCGAAGGGGCGTTCGAGGTAGGTGATTCGGCCCCCGGCGGTGCCGCGCGGCTCCAACTCGAGGCCCTCCGCCCCGGCCCAGGGCACCATCAACCCGGTCGGCAGGTGCAGGGCCAGCAGCCCGACGCGGTGCTCGGCCCGCTGCGGCAGCAGCACCCAGTCATCGAGCTCGCCCCGCTCGCGCCCCGGCGCCAGGCCGAGGGGGAGCTGCTGGAGCCGCCCCGTCGTCCGATCCCAGAGGCCCAGGCTCGAGCTGTCGCCCCAGTGGAGCCAGCGGCCCGAGAAGAGGGGGCGGCTCAGGTCGCCGGGGCCCGCGATCCGGGCCTGCGCGCCGCCCTTCGCCGCCCGGAGCCTCAGCGCCGCCTGCCCCGGCTCCCCCTCCAACAGCGCCATCCAGCCGTCGGACACCGCGCCCGGAGCGAGGGCGGGCAGGGGACTGGCCGGCAGCTGGCTGCGCATGCGGGAGCCGCGCTCGCCCAGCTCCACCCGGTCCGCGCGCAGCAGGAGCAGGCGCTCCGCGTCCCCGGCGGGCGGCGCGAGCAGGCCGGTCGGGTCGAACCAGGCGGCCTCGCCCTGCCCGGGGCGCCAGGTCCCGAAGCTGCGCGCGCCCGCGAAGAGCAGGCTGCGATCGGGGCCGGCGCTCACCGACGCGCCGAGTGCGGGCACGACGCGGTCCGCGTTCCGGGCGGTGCTCGGCAGCTCGATGGGCACGAGCGTGGCGCGGTCCCAGGGCAGGTGGCGGTCCACGGCGTCGCCCGAGCAGGTCGCGTGGCCGCCGGCGACAGCGCGGGGGAGGTGGCCGACGCCGCAGGCCTCAGGATCCAGGGGCAGCGCGCGGGCCGAGCTGGCGGGCGGCAGGGCGCCGGCGGTCGCCACGGCGGTGGTGACTCCCCGCTCCCCCTCCGCCCGAAGTCGGACCGTCGCCCCGGCGGGCGCGGGCACGAAGACCTCGCCTGCACCCTGGACGGGGCGCCCGTCGGCCTGAAGCCGGCCTTCGAAGCGGACCTGCACGCCGCTCGGCACGCCCACCGCGGCCAGGATCGGCTCGGCCGGGCGCCAGGGCAGCTCGTCGAGGCGCCGCGGGCCCGCCATCAGGTGGCAGGCGGCGGGGCCAGACCCAAGAAACAGCAGCGGATCCGCGGTCGGCTGCAGCCCGACGCAGTTCAACGTGCGCCCCGCCGACAGGCTCCCGTCCAGGAGGACTCGCAGCCCCTCCTCCGAGGCCTGCAAGCCGACGAAGCGTCGCGCCGGACGCTCCTTCTCGGCCGCGATGGCAGGCGGGGACGGGCTGCGCTTGATGGCGAGGCGAACCGCGCGCTCCGTCGGCGGCTTCGCACCCTCACAACCAACCAGCAGAACCAGCAACGCCGCCCCCGAAGAGGCGGCGAGTGCGTTGAATCGGAGGCGGCTCAGGGCGTGCAGTCGTAGACCACCGTGATGAGCCCCGTGGCCGTCGCGCCGCTGCAGTCTGTCGCCGTCACCCGAACCTGGGCCTGGCTGGTCGACGTGACGGGGGTGCAGGAGCCGGGCGGGCCGGGCAGGGCCAGCTCGATCTCTTCGCCCTCTTCGAGCACGAGCGTGGTGTTGTTGGGGCCGCTCACGATCTCCCAGGTGTAGGTCAGCGGGTCGCCGTCCGGGTCCGTGGAGTCCGTCGCGCTCATGGGGACCAGCACCGAGGGGCAGTTGGGGCACGACGAGCACTGGCCGTAGGCGTCGACCTGGCAGCTCGGGCCGTCGGCCGAGTAGTAGACATCCGAGGAGGTCACGACGCTGGGCGGCTGGTTGTCGTCGGTGGGGGTCGCGTTGATCTCGAGGAAGACGGGCGTGGAGTAGTCCTCGCCGTCGTTCACGACCAGCTGGAGCGTGTAGGTGCCCTCGACGTCCGCGTAGAAGCTGGGCGCGGCGGCGGCCGGGTCGTCGAAGGCCGAGGAGCCGATGGCCACCGTGGAGCCCTGCGGCACGAGCAGGATGTCCCACTGGAAGTTGAGGTCGTCGCCCTCGGGGTCGGTCGAGTCGCCCGCGGAGACGCGCACGAAGTCGCAGCTGCTGTCGTCCAGGACCGTCGCGACTGCGACCGGACCCTGGTTGGTGGAGCCAGCCGCCACGAAGGCGAAGTCGGGCTCGCTGGCGATGATGCTGTTGTCGACGACCAGGGCGACCGCGTAGGAGCCGGGCGCGTCGGGCGTCAGGCAGGCCTGGGTCCCCGAAGCGACGAGATCGTCCGTGGTGATGGCCGAGGCGTCCGGCGCCGAGACGAGGCTCCAGTCGAAGGTCAGCTCGTGCCCGTTGGGGTCGTAGGAGTTCACGCCGTCGAGGCAGACTTCGTCGCCCTCGAGGCCGGCGCGGTTGGGGCCGGCGTCGGCGAGCGGCAGGTCGACGGACGAGCGCGCCTCGTAGACCACGAAGTCGCTGTCCGAGACGCTGCCGCTGGGGTCCTCGACCTGGAGCGCGAAGATGAACAGGCCCTCG
>JAJDAI010001233.1 GCA_029261955.1 Deltaproteobacteria bacterium
TCGGCCTGCTCGCCGAGGGCCCGCGCGTCCGTCATCTGCTCCTTGAGGTGCCGATCCGCCTCGCCCAGCGCCGAGCGCGACTCCGCCAGCAGGCGTGCGTGCAAGCCGTCGCGCGCCCCGCGTCGCTCCTGCAACTGGGCCTCGGCCTTCGCGCCCGCCGCCCGGGCGCGCGCCTCTTCGGCGTCCAGCGCCTCCACCGCCGCCGACCGCGCCCTCGCCCGCGTGAGCGCGTCGCGCCCGAGATCCACGAAGACGACCATCGCGCCAATGAGCGCGGCCAGCGCCAGCCAGCGCCACGTCGCCTTCAAGAGCAGCAGGACGATCTTGCTCACCGGCCCTCGCGGAGTTCCCCCGGCCGCAGGCTACGCGCGGCGGGGGCTCCGACCAAAGACCCGCGGGGAGGCGCTACTCGTCCTCGACGCAGGTGCTGCAGAGCTGCGCGCAGCTGAACTCGTCGTCGCTGTCCGGGTCGCAGACCTCGCCGGAGTCGTCGCAGGTGCACTCGTCGTCCGCGTCGCAGGTGTACTCGACCACCTCGTCGCCGCACGAGTTGTCCTCGCAGGCAGAGAGGGCGAGCATGGCGAGCAGGCAGAGGATGATTCGCATGAGGCAGTCCTCCGGGGAGCCCTCACTCTGCCACAGGGCCTCGCGGCCGCTGATGATCGGCTCGTTCGAATGGAGCGCTCGCCGGATCGTCCCAAGAGACACGGGCCCCGATGGGCCGGAGGAGACACCATGACCCGCCTGATCCTGCTGCTGTTGCTCGTTCCGTCCTTCGCACTCGCCCAGACCGCGCGCTCGGAGAAGGCCTGGGAGCTCGAGCGCGAGCTGTCCGCCGTGTTGGGCGACGCCGAGGCGGAGCTCGAGACCATCGAGGAGCTCGCGAGGTCCATGGAGAACCGCGGCGCGCAGCGGCAGCTGCTCAACAAGGTCGACAGCTTGAGGCGGCTGGTGGCGGACGCCGGCGCGCTCGGCCGGGACCTGGGCGGCATCGCGGCGGCGGGTGCGGCTCGACCGTCGCACCCCGTGCCCTCGGTGACCGTGATCGTGGAGGAGCCGCAGCCGATCTACGAGCTCCCCCTCCGCGAGGAGGGCCCGCGGGCCTGCGAAGCCGGCGACTTCAACCGGCTCTTCGCGGCCGTCGATGGGGAGAGCTTCTCGTCCGAGCAGCTCCAGGTCCTCGGACAGGCCGCCGCGGACCGCTGGTTCAGCGTGGATCAGGTGATCTCGCTGATGGGCATCTTCAGCTTCGGCAAGGACCAGGTGGAGGCAGCGGCCCTCCTCTTCCCGCGGGTCGTGGACCAGCAGGACTGGTACCGCGTCTACGGGGTCTTCACCTTCGACAGCGACAAGGACAAGCTGCGCGCCCGCGTCGGTCGCTAGAGCGGGATGCCCAGCAGCGCGGCGCCCAGCGCGGCGGCGGCCCCGGCGGCCAGCGGCACGGCGAGGTTGTCGTCCACGCGGCGGCAGAGCGTCTCGGCGACCGCGCCGGCCAGCGAGGCGAGGGCGCCCACCAGCGCGGCCTGCCCCAGGCTGAGCCCGGCCATGGCCATGAGCAGCGGGATGCAGGCGAGCTCGGCTGCGACGAAGAAGGCGAGGCTGCCTTCCAAGGACCGGCCGTTCATCGTGCGGATCCGACCCCAGCGGCGACCGATCAGGGCGGCGACGGGATCGCCGAGCCCGAGGACCGTGACGGCGGCCACGGCGACCAGGACCGAGCCCGGCAGCGCCAGGATCGTCAGCGCCGTGGCGTACCAGGTGGCGGAGTTGACGCGGTAGGTCTCGTGCGGGTGGGCGACAGGCCCGAGCACCCACATGAGGGCGCGGTTCCAGCTCGGCCACCTCTTGCGTCCGAGCTCGGCGGTCCAGCCGGCGACCGCGACCGAGCCCGCGACCGCGAGCATGGGCCAGGCGCCCTGCGACAGGCCGATGGTCGTCAGCGCGACGAGCCACGAGGTGCCGTGCATCAGGTTGCGCTTGTAGTTGGTGGGACGCAGCCGGGGGACGTGCAGGTCCTCGACGTGCAGCGCGTTCGCCAGCCCCTCGTAGGCCGGCCCCATGCGCTCCTTGAACTCCATCCAGCGCCGCTTCGCCGAGGCGGGCTCCGGCATGGTCCAGGCGGACGCGATCTCCTGGAGCTCCTGCACGCGAACTCGCACGGCGGTCATGCGCTCGTCGTCTTCGATCCGGGCGAGCAGATCGGCGAGCATCTGCTCCAGCTCGGCGACGCGGGCGGCCAACGCTTCGCTGGCTTCCTGCTGGAATCGCGCCGGGTCCAGATCCTGGAGCAGGCGGTGAAGTTCCAGCGCGAGGGTGCGGGTCTCGAGCGCGAGGGCGGCGTCCACGGCAACTCCTGATTCGAGGGACCTCGCACATTACCAGTGAGTCTGAGGGGCACCGAGTGGATTCCGGGTGTGGACCCGACCCCGATGGTGCTTGATTCCCAGGGCCCCGGGTGATAGATCCGCCGGCAGATTCTTCGACTGCCAGTCGGGGAGGCCGCCCGGCCTCCCTTTTTTGTTGCCTGATTTCGGACTCTTCGACCGATGACCTCCTTTGCCGCATCCAGTGTCGCCGACCGAGCCGAACAGGCTCTGGCTCCGGTGATCGCGGATGTGGGCTACGAGCTGCTCCTCTGCGAGTGGTCGGGCAGCGGCGGGCGACCGACGCTGTGGGTCTACATCGAGCGTCTCGACGGCGACAGCATCGGCATCACGGACTGCAAGGTCGTCAACGACGCGATTGCCGATCTGTTGGACGTCGAGGACCTGATTCCGGGGGCCTACAACCTCAACGTCTCTTCGCCGGGCCTCGAGCGCCCCTTGAAGAGTGCTGAGCATTTCGAGCGCCACCGGGGCAAAGACGTGCGAATCCGGTCGTGGGAGCCCATCGGTGGCCGACGGAACTGGAAGGGAATCATTCAGGAGGTGGGAGACGACATCGTGACCGTATTGGTCGATGGCGCCGAGCACCGCATCCCCCTGCCCGCCATCGAGCGGGCCAACCTGGTCTACGTGGCCCCCGACAAGGGCCAGAAGAAGGGCGGCAGCCAGCGCAAGAAGCGCTCGGTCCGCTAGCGGAGTAGTCGATGGAAGGTCTCCAGCGAATCATCGAGCAGGTCAGCCGAGAGAAGGGTATCAACCCCGATTCTCTCTTCGAGACCGTCGAGCAGGCCATGGTTGCAGCCGCACGCAAGGTGTACGGCCAGACCAAGGACATCGAGGCGCAATACAACGCCGAGAGCGACGAGGTCGAACTCTTCGAGTTCAAGACCGTGGTCGACGACGTGGAGGATCCCGACATCGAGATCACCCTCGAGGACGCGCGCAAGCTCGACCCCGGCTCCATGGTCGGCGACGAGCTCGGTCTGAAGATGGACATGGAGACCTTCGGCCGCATCGCCGCGCAGACGGCGAAGCAGGTCATCATCCAGCGCGTCCGCGACAGCGAGCGCGAGAAGATCTACGACGCCTACAAGGACCGCGTGGGTGAGCTGATCACCGGCATCACGCGGCGCTTCGAGAAGGGCGCGATCATCGTCGACCTCGGCAAGACCGAGGCCGTCATCCCGTCCCGCGAGCAGGTCCGCACCGAGGCCTACCGCCAGGGCGACCGCATCCAGGCCTACCTCCTCGAGGTGGCCCGGAACGCACGCGGTCCGCAGATCGTCCTCAGCCGCACCCACCCCGGACTGCTCGTGAAGCTGTTCGAGATGGAGGTCCCGGAGATCTACGAAGGCATCGTGACCATCGAGGCCGCCGTCCGCGAGCCGGGTCAGCGAGCCAAGATCGCCGTGTCCAGCCGAGACAGCGACGTGGATCCGGTCGGCGCTTGCGTCGGCATGAAGGGTTCGCGTGTCCAGGCCGTCGTGCAGGAGCTGCGCGGCGAGAAGATCGACATCATCCCCTACGCGATGGACCCCGCGCGCTTCGTCTGCTCGGCCATCAGCCCCGCCATCGTGACCAAGGTCATCCTCGACGAGGACACCCGCACGATGGAGCTGATCGTCCCCGACGACATGCTCAGCCTGGCCATCGGCCGGCGCGGCCAGAACGTGCGGCTCGCCGCGCAGCTGACCGGCTGGAAGATCGACATCCACTCCGAGACCAAGATCGCGGAGATGAACGAGACGGCCCGCGCCGAGCTCAGCCTCATCGAGATGCTGAACGACGACCACCGCGAGCTGCTCATTCGGTACGGCTTCCGTTCCATCGAGGACGTGGCCGACGCGGAGCCGGACGACCTCGTCGACACCCTGGCGATCAGCGACGAGCTGGCCCAGCAGGTGGTGGATGAGGCGGACGAGGTCCTGACCGCGCGGATGCGTGCCGAGATCGAGCGCCGTGAGGAGAACGCCCGCCGTCGCGCGGCCGGTCTGCCCACGGTCGAAGAGGAGCAGGCTGCTGCACTCGCCGCGGCCGAAGCCATCCGCATCGCCGAGGAGCGCGTCGTCGAGAACGCGCGCCGCGCCGAAGCCGGTGAGCCCAGCCTCGAAGAGGAAGAGGCCGTCGAGGCCGAGCGCCTCGCCGCTGAGGCCGCCGAAGAGGCGCGCCTCGTCGCCGAGGCCGAGGCCTTCGTGGACAACTTGACCGAGGGCACTGCGCTCGAGGGCAAGGTGGGACAGGACAACTGAGTGAGCGGAGCGCAGCCCCAACGCACCTGCATCGTGACGGGCGACAAGCTCGCGCCAGGTGAGGGGCTGCGCATCGTGCTCGCACCCGACGGGACGGCTGCGGTCGACTGGAGGGGCAAGCTGCCAGGTCACGGAGCCTGGGTGAGTTGGACGCGGGAGGCCCTGGAGGGCGTCGCGACCAAGGGGCGCCTGCAGCGGGCGTTCAAGCAGGCGGTGGCTGTGTCCTCGCCTGACTGGCCCCTCGCGCAAGCGCGCGCGTGGGTGTTGAAGCGGCAGACCGAGTTGATCGGTCTGGCCTCGAAGTCCGGCCAGGCGCAGGCCGGCGGAGGAGTGGCCGAGCGCGCCGTCAGGCGCGGGCAGGTCGCGGCATTGGTCCTCTCGGCGGACGCGGGTGACACCGTGGCCTCGGATTGGGCAAAGACGGCGAAGGGGTATGAGCTCGAGCTCCACCGATCGCTCCTGACGTCAGAGGAGATCGGGCTCGCTCTCGGAAAGAGCGGACCGCGGAGCATCCTGGCGCTGGGAAATGGCTCTATTTCACGTAGCTTGCAGATCGAGTTGAAAAGAGGGAAAGCCCTCTTATAATTGCGCGCCCTCAACCAGGGGCCCTCTCCCAGGGTGGGTGCACAGGCACCGGGACCAAATCCGCACACGGGCGAATCCCCGATCGCGGATCCCGGCTGCATAAATGAACGCGGACGGCATTCGATGGCCAAGAACAGCATCTTCGACCGAGCAGACGCTCTTCGTCGGGGCAGCAGTACCTCCAAGCAGGGCGGCGACGCCGGCGGAACCCCAACTGGCGCAGGCGCCGGAGTGGTGGCCCGACGGCGAGCGAAGTCCCGTGAGCCCGAGGCCGCCGAACCCACCAACGGCGCCGCCGCCGCTGCAGCCGCCACGACCGTGCGTCGTCGCCGTCGCCCGGCCGTCGAGCCGCCGCCGCCCCCGGCCCCTGTGGTCGTCGAGGCCCCGGTTGCGCCGCCCGCGCCCCCGCCCGCACCTGTTGAGGTGAAGGCCGAGCCGCCGGCCCCCGAGCCCGTGGTCGAGCCCCCCGCTCCCGAGCCCGTGGTCGAGGTCGCCCCCGAGCCGCCGGCCCCCGAGCCCGTGGTCGAGGCTGCCCCCGTGGTCGAGGCCGCGCCCGTGGTCGAGGCTGCTCCCGTGGTCGAGGCTGCCCCTGTCGCGGTCGAAGCCGCGCCGGAGCCTGCCGCCGAGGCCGCCCCCGCCCCCGCCTCTGAGGCGACCGACGACGGTCCCGCGCCGAGCCTCGACGACCTGCTGGGTGGCGGTCCGCGCCGCGTCAAGAAGGTCCACAAGGTCCTCTCGGCGGACGAAGTCGTTGCAGACGCCGCCGCCCAGACCGCCCCCCTTCGCGTCCCCGTCGTGCAGACCGCTCCGGCGACTGCAGCTGAGGTCGCTGCGGTGCCCGTGCGCGCCGTGAAGCCTGCCGCGCCCGCGGTCCCGGCCGCCGCCTCCCTCGAGGATCTGCTGCGGGACCAGGGCATCGTCCAGCACAAGCCCAAGAAGGGCCGCCGCATCATCGAGGACGAGCAGACCGCTGCTGTGGCTGCCGGCACCCCGCCGCCGCCGCCCACGGGGCCGTCGCTCTACACGAAGCCGAACAAGCCCGCGGGCCCGATCCGCTTCATCGACCCCGCGCAGATCCAGCGGGAGCGCGAGGCCAAGAAGCAGCGCGCCGGCCGTGGCAAGCGCAAGACGGTGGTCGCCGGTCGCGACCAGATGTACGGCGGCCCGGCGGATCGCCGGCGCCGGAACAAGCGCGGCGCCTCGCGCGGCGGCATGCAGACCATGCTGACCACGCCGGCCGCCCACAAGCGGGTCGTCAAGATCCACGGCACCATCACGGTGGCCGAGCTTGCGGACGCCATCGGCATGAAGGGCGGCCACATCGTCAAGTTCCTCGTCGGTGAGGGCCAGATGGTCACGCTGAACGAGGTCCTGGACATGGACACCGCAGAGCTGGTGGCCCAGGAGTTCAACTACGAGGTCGAGGACGTCTCCTTCAAGGAGGAGGACTTCATCGAGCAGGACGAGGCCGCCAACGTCGAGGGCGAGGACCTGCCGACGCGGGCTCCAGTCGTGACCATCATGGGCCACGTCGACCACGGCAAGACCAGCCTCCTGGACCGTGTTCGCAGCGCGAAGGTGGCGGACGGCGAGGCCGGCGGCATCACGCAGCACATCTCCGCTTTCGACGTCGTCGCGGGTGGCCAGCGCATCTGCTTCGTCGACACCCCCGGTCACGCGGCCTTCACGGCCATGCGTGCTCGTGGCGCCGACATCAC
The DNA here is from genome assembly GCA_029261955.1 of Deltaproteobacteria bacterium. GTDB lineage: Bacteria > Myxococcota_A > UBA796 > UBA9615 > UBA9615 > CALCXL01. The sequence goes on from JAJDAI010001233.1 coordinate 6,937, forward strand.
GGACATCGTGGTGCTGGTCGTGGCCGCGACCGAAGGTGTCCGACCGCAGACCGAAGAGGTCATCTCTCACGCCCGCGCAGCCGGTGTTCCGATCATCGTCGCCCTGAACAAGGTCGACCTGGCCGAAGCGAACATCGACAAGTGCTACCAGCAGCTCGCCGACCGCGACCTGCTCCCCGAAGCCTGGGGCGGCGAAATCCAGATGGTGCCGGTCTCGGCGAAGACGGGCGTCGGCATCGACGACCTGCTCGAGGCCATCAACCTGCAGGCCGAGCTCCTGGAGCTCAAGGCCAACCCCGAACGCCTCGGCCAGGGCCGTGTCGTCGAGGCGCAGTACGAGAAGGGTCGCGGCCCCGTCGCGGTCGCCCTCGTGCAAAAGGGCACCATCAAGAAGGGCGACATCATCGTCGCCGGCCTCGAGTACGGCCGCATCAAGGCCCTCTTCGAGACGGGCTCCCGCAAGCCGAAGAAGCTGAAGGAGGCTGGCCCCGCCACCCCCGTCGCCGTGCTCGGACTCGGTGGTCTGCCCTCCGCGGGCGACGAATTCGCCATCGTGACGACCGAGCGCGATGCGAAGACCCTGGTCGAGCATCGCCGCGACCTGATCCGGCGCGACCGCGACAACAAGAACCGCGGACTCAACCTGGACGACATCTACCGCCGGATGCAGGAGGGCGAGCTCAACGAGCTCACGCTCATCATCAAGGCGGACGTCGCAGGCTCCATCGAAGCCCTCAAGAAGGTGTTCGATGAGATCGAGGTGCGCGACACGCGCGTCAAGATCCTGCACACCGGCGTCGGTGGCATCACCGAGGGTGACGTCACGCTCGCGGAGGCCTCGTCGGCCATCATCGTCGGCTTCGGGGTCCGCCCCGACGCGAAGGCTCGCCGCCTGGCGGAGGGCAGCGGCGTCGACATCCGCACCTACCGCGTCATCTACGAGGCGGTGGACGAGATCAAGGCCGCCATGGTGGGCCTGCTCGAGCCGGAGTTCAAAGAGAAGGTCATGGGCCACGCGGAGGTGCGAGACACCTTCAAGATCGGCAAGCTCGGTACGGTCGCAGGCTGCATGGTTCAGGACGGCAAGATCGGCCGGAACCACCACGTCCGCGTGCTGCGCAACTCGGTCGTCACCTGGGAAGGCAGGCTCAAGTCGCTTCGCCGCTTCAAGGACGACGT
>JAJDAI010001234.1 GCA_029261955.1 Deltaproteobacteria bacterium
GGCGGCGTCCTCGTCGTCGCAGTCGCCCGCGCAGTCCGTGAACCCATCGAGGTCGCCGTCGGTGCCGTCGTCCGCGAAGCCGTCGCAGTTCTGGTCCACCATGTCGCACAGCTCGACTGCGTCGGGGTGCACCGTGGGGTCGCTGTCGTCGCAGTCGCTGCACTCGTCGAAGCCGTCGCCGTCGGCGTCCGGGCCCACGTCGATGGAGCCGTCGCAGTCGTCGTCGATGCCGTTGGCGCAGTCCTCGAGCGCGCCCGGGTTCACCTCGGGGTCGGCGTCGTCGCAGTCGTCGCCGCCGTCGTCGATGTCGACGTAGCCGTCGCCGTCCGCGTCGGTGCCGCTGCCTTCGACCCCGTTGCCCGAGAGGTCGATGGACAGGGGATCCAGCGCGACGATCTCCTCCCCTTCGCCCGCGCAGCCGCCGCCCGCGATGAGCACCGGGCCTTCGGCTTGGACCGTCAGGATGCCGCCGTCCGCGCCCAGGGCCGCGGGGCGGTAGGTGACCTGGAGCACGATCGAGCCTTCGCCCGTCAGCTCCACCGGCCACTCGCGGTCGACCAGGGTGAAGGCTTCGGAGCCCGACAGCCGGGGCTGCTGGACCTGCGCCACGCCTTCGCCGGCGTTGACGATCGACACCGAGAGGGTGACCTCGTCGCCCAGCGTGACCTCACCGAAGTCGAGATTCGACTCGGATGACGTCAGGATCGCGGAGCCGCCGTCGGGGCAGGCCGTGATCAGGAGCAGGAGAAGCGGAAAAAGGCTGCGTGCGGTCATGTCGACCCTCCCGCGCGGAGCCTAGCAGGGGCGCCGTGGCGCGCTCCGGGCTACATCAGCCAGCGCTGGCCTTGTCCGTGTTGGCCTTGGCGGGATCGGGGCCCGGCATGGGGGTCGCCTCGAAGGCGCGGCCCTTGAGCGTGCCCTTCTTGCCCTTGACCTTCAGGTCGAAGATCACCGGAGCGGGCACCTCGTCCAGGTTGTCGTTGAAGATGCCGACGGACATGCCGAGCTCCGCCCCCTTCGTCTTCTTCGGGTACTGGATGTCCAACTCGACCTCGTGGGTCCAGCTGCCCGTCGGCACGCCCTGGGTGTTGGACGCGAAGGCCCACCACTGCCCGGGCACCGTCGGGAAGGTCTCCCCGAACTGCACCGCGATCTGCGGCACGGGCACGAGCGCGCGCTCCACCGACTCCTGCGGGGACTTCATGCGGCCGGCTGCGACGCTCCAGCCCACCGGCAGGTAGATGGCGAGCAGGGCGCGGCCCTCGTTCATGGTCCCGCCCTCGGCGTCGACCTCCTCGGTCTCTTCGACGAGCACCGTGGCCTTGATCGTCAGGCCGGTGGCAGACACCGAGCCGTCCTTCACGTTGACCGAGTTCAGCTTGAGCGTCGGGCAGCCGGCGAGCAGCAGGACGAGGGCGAGGAGCAGGGCGTTCTTCATGTCCGCGAGTGTAGCGGGGGTGGGGCGATCGGATCCTCACCACGCGAAGGCGAGGCCCGCCTGCAGCCCGCCGTCGCGGGGCGCCAGCCAGGGCACGGGCGGGGTGAGGGCCAGCGGGCGGGGCGTGAGGATGCGCTTGTGGGACGAGGTCGCGGACAGGACGAAGGACAGGCTGCCCACCACCAGCCCGACGGCGGTGAGCCCCAGGCCGATGGGCCCCCCGATCAGCAGGCGGCTCATGTCATCGGAGCGCGGCAGCACGACGCTGCTGATGCCCGACGCGACCAGGCCGGTGATCGAGAAGCCGACGCCGAAGCCGAAGAGGGTCTGAGCGTGCGTCCCACCTCCGGCGTTCGCCTCCAGCGCGATCGCCCCGCCGGCCCCCGCGACGATCAGGCCCACCGCCGTCAGCCCCAGGCCGAGCACCGCCGGGGCGCGAACCGACTCGCGGGGCCCGAGGGACCCGACGGAGGAGAACAGGGTGAGGCCCGCCCCGATCCCGATGAGCGGCATGGCCGGGACCACCGTGAGGACCCGGCCGGTCTTCGCCTTCCTGGCGGCGACCGGGTCGACGGGCAGGGGCGCTGTCTGCTCCCCCTGGCGCGCCGCGAAGCCGTCGAAGCCCTCGCGGATCGTGCTCGCCTCGTCGGGGATCTCGCTCGCTCCCCCCTGCGCGAGCACCTCCACCGAGCGGACGCGGGCGAGCGGCAGATCGACGTCGGTGCCGTCCGCTGCGCGCAGCACGAGGTGCCGCTCGCCCTGCTCGATCAGCCAGCCCACGAAGACGGCGCCGTCGTCCATGACGATGCGTCGCGGGAAGTCGGCTGCGCCCGCGCTGATCGCGACCAGCTGGCACAGCAAGACGAGCAGCACCCCGATGGATCTCACGAGCCCCCTCGCTCCGCGGCCCGAGAACTGGCCGCCGAAGCCCATGCTATCGGCCCATCCCGCCCCCGCCGCGTGCAGCCCGCGGCCCGGCCCGTGCGCCGATTGCACGGTCAGACGGCGGGGGATCGTGTAGTACCGTGCGCCCTGGAACCGCCTCGGAGCTTCGCCTTGCGCCGCCTCTTCCTGCTCGTCTTCATCGCCCTGCTCGCCGGCTGCTACGGCTCCAACCTGGGCCTGAACCCCCGCGACGACGACGACGACGACGACAGCGCCCCCGACGACGACGACGACGACGACGACGACGCCACGGCGGACGACGACGACGTCACCGAGGACGACGACGACGCCACGGCGGACGACGACGACAGCACGCCGACCGACGACGACGACGTCACCGAGAACTCCTTCGAGATCAAAGAGATCGACCCCGACGAGGGCTCCGCCGAGGGCGGCTACAACGCCGAGATCTTCTACACGGGCGACCTGTCGGCGGTGGACGAGGGGGACGTGATCGTCCGCTTCGGCAGCACCTACACCGACGTCCTGGCCATCACCGCCGAGAAGCTCCTGGTCGAGGTGCCCCCGGGCTGCTCGCCGGGCGAGCTGGACGTCGAGGTCATCGTGCCGGACGTGGGCGAAGACGACGTCGAGTTCACCTTCGAGACCTGGGCCGACGGCCTGGATGGCGCGATCTTCGGCATCTACAAGTCCGGCTCGCCCGCCTACCCGGGCACCGACGTCGGCTCCGTGGAGTTGGGCTGGTTCGAGCCCGAGTCCTCGCCCCCGCTGACCCACCTGCCGCCCCTGGGCACCTGCTCCTACAACGTGGTCAGCCCGGACAACAACCGGAACTACTTCTCGGTCGGCAGCTCGGTGAGCGTCGCGGCCTCGCAGACGATCCCGGTCACGATCTCGCCCGACACCACCTACCAGGCGGCCAACCTCAACCCCGCTGTGCTCCCGTCCAGCGCCTCCTACACCATCTACGGCGCCACGGACCCCGACGGCTGCTCGATGCCCCACGACTCGGTCGTCTGGGCTCCGCCCGCGTTGACGGTGATCACCCCGCTCATCACCTCCCAGGAGCTGGCCGACTGCTGGTGGCTCGACGGCGGCGTGGGCGTGGTGGAGTGGCTGGGCCCCTACGACGTGAACGCGCAGGTGTTCATGACCGTCACCGACCCGGGCAGCGGCGCGAGCATCACCTGCCACGGGCAGGACAACGGCGTCTTCGTGGTGCCGAACCAGTACCTGCTCGGCCTCGCGCCCGGTGAGCTGCACAGCATCGCGGTGACGCGCTACCGGGTGACCACATCGACCCTCGAACGGAGCGGCGCCACGGCCTACGGGGTCTTCGCGGAGACCGAGACGGGCCTGCTCTTCGTGATGCTCAGCGCCCAGCAGTGCGGCTTCTGAGCCGGGTTCAGCGCCCGAAGCGCTTCGCGTTCAGCTCCCGCTTCTTCTGAGCCTCGACCTCGCGGTCCTTGGGCGGCGCGGTGGTGTGCAGCTCGTGCACGAGGGTCGCGGTCGCGGCGGCGATCGCCTCGACTGCGCGCTCGAAGGCCTCGCTGTTCGCGACGGAGGGCTTCGTGTAGCCCGACACCTTGCGCACGTACTGCACGGCGGCGGCGTGCACCTCGTCCGCCGTCGCCGGGGGCTCGAAGTTGAAGAGCGGTCGGATGTTTCGGCACATGCCGAAAACATAGCGGGTTCGGGTTCCGGGGACCGCTCAAGACGCTTGTGGCCACGCGCCCGCCGCTGCTAGTGCAGACGGTGGCGCCACCCGGGGGGACTGTGGGTCCGGGCCGCGCCGAGGGTCCAGAGAAGGGCCGTCCACGGGCGAAGGCCACGGGCGGAGGGTGAGTCGATGTCGCCTCGCGATCCCATCGCCGGCAGCCCCTGGGCGACCGAGCCCGGGAGCACCCAGATCGCACGCACCTCCACGCGCCCTGCGGCGGGTCGCCCCGCGCCGCCCGAGACGAGCCCGCCCCACATCACCCTGACGACCACGCCGGGCGCCGCCCAGCCGCTCGCCCCGCCCCGCCCCTCGGAGCCGGGCTGGGCCCTGCGCGAGACGAGCAACCACACGGCGGTCGCGCTGATCGAGACCGAGCTCGAGCCCCCCGCCCACGCCGACGAGCCCACCCTGGACTCCCCGCGGGGGCCGGAGATCGAGCCGTGGCTGCTCGCCGAGCAGCGCGACGCGGAGCTGAGCACCGACTCGAGCCCCCGTCCCCGCGGGCGCGCGGCCCCGCGGCGCCTCACGCCCCCCGACCACAGCCCGCTGTATTGGAAGACCCACGCGGCCCTGCTGCTGGTGGCGGGCCTCTGCGTCTCGTTCGCTGGCCTGCGCCCCGACGGCCTGGCCTTCGGCGCCGTGCTGCTCGCGGGCGTGCTGGGCTTCGGCCTGTCCCGCCTGGCCCAGGGGCCGGCCATCCTGCTCCACGCGGCGCTGGTGCTCGGGGTGGGCGCCCTGTGGCTGCACAGCGACGGAAACCTCGCCGACCGCTGGGCGCTCGGCAGCTACGCGCCCGCGGCTCTCGCGGTGCTGCCGTGCTTCTGGCTGGCGGCGCTGGAGGGCACCGTGGGGGCCCTGGCCGGGCTGCTGCTCTCGGTGGCGGTGCTCCCGATCACGCCGGGGGACCGGATCCTGGTGGCGATCGTGGGGCTCGTCGCGGCCGGGGCCGGCTGGGTGACCTCGGGCAAGCGCCGCTGATCGAGCGCGTCGCTCAGGACCCGAGCTGCTCCGAGATGTAGAGCCGGACCTTGCGGCGTCCGCCGGCGTCCAGGTTCACGAAGCGCAGGCCGTTGCCCGGCTTCACGCTGAAGTCGCTGGGCAGGAAGGTCTGGGCGCTGGCCACCTCGGCGTCCACGGACACCGAGCCCTGGCCGGGCAGGAAGAACTCGACGTGCAGGCGGGTGCCGGGCTCGTAGGGCAGCACGTACTCCACGAAGAGCCCGGTCTCGGAGAGGGCCCCGCCGGCGGCGAAGGCCAGCTCGCCCTCGCTCGTCCGGGTGCGGATCTGCAGGTCGTCGCCGACCCTCACGCTCTCGCGTCGCTCGCTCATCCGCCCTCCACCGGCGCGGCAGGCGCGCCATCAGCCGGCACGCCGTCGAGCGGGATGCCTTCGAGGGCCGGGTCCGGGTCCTCGTTCGGGGTCATGATGCCGATCGTGGCGACGCCGGCGCCCTTGGCCATGTCCATCAGCGTCACGGCGGGGCCGTAGGGCGCGTCGTCCTCGCCCTCGAAGAAGAGGACCTTGTCGGCGCGCCCGGTGTAGACGTCCTTGAGCTGCTGCTCGAGCTCGG
>JAJDAI010001235.1 GCA_029261955.1 Deltaproteobacteria bacterium
GGCCCAGACCCGCTGCCCGCGGAAGGTCGAGGGGATCCACAGAGAACCGTCGCTCATCGAGTTCCTCAGTCGAGCATGCCGTGATCGCTGAACCAACCGACGGCCTTCGTCAGCGTCTCGTCCAGCGGCGTCACCGTATAGCCCAGCTCCCGCTGCGCGCGCGAGCAGTCGAAGTGCAGGCGCAGGATGGTGTAGCCGACCGTGGAGCTGTCGATGAGCGGCTCCGTGAACAGACCGACCACGTCCCCGAGCCTGGCCATGCCGTGCAGCAACGCCGCCGGCAGCCGCACGTGCCCCCGCTCGACGCCAGCGATGCGCTTCACGGCGGTGAAGAACTCGTCGAAGGAGAGGTTCGTGCCCGAGAGCAGGTAGCGACGCCCGACCTGCCCCGCATCGAGGGCGAGCAGGTGCCCCCGGGCGACGTCCTCGACATCGACCACGTTCAGCCCGCCGGGGCCGGCCCCGAAGAAGCTGCCCCGGACGATGCGGCGAATCATGCGCCCCGTTGGCGTGGGTCGGCTGTCACCAATCCCGAACGGAAACGAGGGGTTGACGATCACAACCGGAAGTCCTGCTCCCGCGAACTCCAGCGCCACCCGCTCGGCGTGGAGTTTGCTCAGCGAGTAGTGCGGCACGTTGCCGTGGAGGTTGAAGGGCACCTCCTCGTCCGAGGGGCCCTCGTCCCGCAAGCCGATGGCCGCGATGCTGGAGGTGTGCACCACCCGCGCGACGCCGTGCTCGGCGCAGGCCGCCAGGACGTTCCGCGTGCCCTGCACGTTGACCTGGTAGAGCGGCCGCCAGTCGCGCATCCACAGGGAGTAGATCGCGGCGAGGTGGATCACGGCGTCGCATCCGCGCACCGCGTCGTGCACGGCGTCGAGCCGGGTGATGTCGCAGGGCACGGACTCCGCAGGCAGGCCCTCCAGCGGCTCGTCCGACTCCCCCGGGGCCAGCGCCACGCGCACGCTGTCGCCGCGCTCGCAGAGCAGGCGCACGACGTGCTGTCCGATGAAGCCCGCGCCGCCGGTGACCAGACCCTTCAAGTATTACCTCAGAGATCAATCTCGTAGAGCTTGATCTTCCGCCAGAGTGTGGCCTTGCCAATGCCGAGAGCTCGGCAGCTGCGCGCGCGGTTTCCGCCAAACTGGCGCAGCGCCCGGATGATGTGCTCCCGCTCGACCTGCTTGAGGCTCGGGAAGGCTTCAGCGTGCGGGTCCCGCCCCGGCTGGGACACCGGCACCCCGGGCACCGGGGCCGGGAAACGCCCCGAGATCGTCGGGCCGGCCGGGTAGGGATCGGTGCCCTGCATGGGGGGCATGGCCTGGGACGGGTAGGGCATCTCGTGAGGGCGGAAGTCCGCCGCCGCCGCCCACTCCCCGCTGTGGATCTCCCAGTTCGCGGCCGGCGCAGGAAAACGCCCCGAGGCCAGGGCCGCACGCTCGCCAGGGCTCGGGGGCCGCTCGAGCCGCGGCAGGTCCTCCACGTCGATGACCGGCCCCTGGGTCAAGGTGACCGCCCGCTCGATGGCGTTCTCCAGCTCGCGCACGTTGCCCGGCCAGGGGTGGGACCGCAGCTTGGCCACAGCGGCCGCGGTCAGCCCCGAGACCTGGTTGCCGGTCTTCCGGGCGAACTTCTGGACGAAGTGCTCGGCCAGCAGAGTCAGATCGTCCTCACGATCCCGCAGCGGCGGCAGCTCCACCGCGACGATGTTCAAGCGGTAGTAGAGGTCCTCGCGAAAGGCCTTCTCCGCGATCATCTCCATCAGGTCGCGGTTGGTCGCCGTGACCAGGCGCACGTCCACGAGCGCGGGGCGGTTGTCGCCGACCTTTCGCACCTCTCCGCTCTGGAGAAAGCGGAGCAACTTCACCTGGGTAGACAACGACGTCTCACCCACCTCATCAAGAAAAAGCGTGCCCGTGTCCGCCTGCTCGAAGAGGCCGGTCTTGGTGCGCGTCGCGCCGGTGAAGGCGCCCTTGACGTGCCCGAAGAACTCCGACTCCTGGAGGTTCTCGGGGATGGCCCCGCAGTTCACCGCCACGAAGGGCTTGTCCGCGCGGGGCGACAGCCGGTGGATGGCCTTGGCGACCAGCTCCTTTCCAGTGCCGCTCTCGCCCGTGATGATCACCGTCGCCGAGGTGCGCGCCACCTGCCCCACGAGGCGCATGACCCGGAGCATCGCCTTGCTGCTGCCCAGGATCGGCTTGCCGCCCAGGCCCTCGGCCTCGACCTGCCGTTCGAGCGTTTCCACACGGCGCGCCAGTGCGAACTTCTCCGCTGCGCGCGACGCCAGCAGGACCAGCTCCTCCTTGTTGAAGGGCTTGGTGATGTAGTCGTAGGCGCCCGCCCGCATGGCCAGGGCCGAGCTCTCCACCGACGTGAAGGCCGTCATGATCACGACCTGGGTGCGGGACGAGAGCCGCTTGGCGGCGTCGAGCATCTCCAAGCCGTCGTGCGGGTAGCCGAGGCGCAGGTCGGTGAAGACCACGTCGTACTCGGTCTCCTCCAGCAGGCGGAGCGCGCTGTCGCCGTCGCCCGCCAGGTCCACGTCGTAGCCCTCCCGGCGGAAGAGCTTGCCGAGGAGGTCCAGCGTGGCTTGCTGGTCATCGATGACGAGGAGGCGTGGCACCGCCCCCATCCTAGTCCCCCGCCGCCCGTCAGGCGCTGCGCGTCGTGCGAGAGAGGGCTCGGAAGGCGATGGGCAGCCCCACCGCCAACAGGATCGCGAGCAGGACGATGGCGCTGGACTGCTGTCCATCGATGACACCCAGGTCCAGCCCGAGCCGCGCGATCGCGACGAGCAGCGTCAGCGGGGTGCCGAGCAGCAGGGCCACCCCGAGCGCCTCCCGAAGGCCCATCCCGATGCCGCGCGTCAGGCTCAGCGCCGGCAGCACCCGCCCGGCCAT
>JAJDAI010001236.1 GCA_029261955.1 Deltaproteobacteria bacterium
AAGGCGATCGAGCGATCCGTGAACCTCGCGCGGCAGCACGAGGCGGGCTGGATCATCGCGCCCGGCTTGAGCAAGCTCGACACCTCGGCCGTGGGCGAGGGCGTGCGCGGGCCGGCCATGTACTGGGTCGGTCGCCACCACTACACGCAGGGCAACTTCGCCTCGGGACGCGCCTTCCTGTCGCTGGTCCCCAAGGGCACCGAGTTCTACGCCAACGCGCGCATGCTCGAAGGCGTCGCGATGACGCGTGAGGGCAAGCCGGTCAAGGCCATCGCGCCCCTGGCCGCGGCGGTCAACGCCAGCCGCGACGACGTCGACCAGACCGTCTGGAACGTCGCCAACGTGAACCTCGGCCGCGCCTACTACGCGCTGGGCAACTACGAGCGGGCCATCGAGCACTTCGAGGCGACGCCCCGCTCCTCGAGCCTCTGGTACGAGTCGCTCTACGAGGCGTCCTGGGCCTACTTCCGGCTCGGCCGGCTCAGCGGGGCGCTCGGGCACCTGCAGACACTGGACTCGCCCTTCTTCGACGGCATGTACCACCCCGATGCGACCCTGCTGCGCATCCTGATCTTCTACTACCTGTGCAAGTACATCTCCGGGCAGGAGATGCTCGAAGACTTCACGGACATGCACCGGCCCATCGAGCGCGGCATCGACGCCGCCATCAAGGGCGCGGACCAGGACCCGAGCAAGCTCTTCCGGGCGCTCTACACCTGGAAGACCGAGCACCGGGACGCCGGCGTGGCGCTGCCCGGTCCGGTCAAGCAGCACTTCACGACCGACGAGTCGCTGCTGCGCATCGGCGACTACCTCGCGGGCATCGACGCCGAGCTGGCCACGGTCAACAGGAGCCGCACGGGCTGGGAGCGCTCCCAGCTGCGCAAGGACCTCCAGAAGGCGCTGGAGACCCGGCAGGCCAACGCGTCCAGCGACAAGGGCAAGGAAGCCCTGGCGAAGCTCCGCGGCATGCAGGTCGTGCTCCAGGAGCACCTGGGCAACGCCGAGCTCTACAAGGTCGAGATGATCACCGCGGAGAAGGACATCTACGACGCGGCCTTCCAGGGCCGGCTGTCGGAGAAGATCGCCACCCGCAAGATCGACCCCAACGTGCCCGCGGGCTACCTCTTCTGGCCCTTCGAGGGCGAGTACTGGATCGACGAGATCGGCTGGTACGAGGTCAACACCATCAACGAGTGCCTGGCCATCAAGAAGTAGTCCGGCTCGGCTCGGGCGCGCGCACGCTCTCGGAGCCTCGCGAGCACCCGTCCGTTGCGTTGCAGGTCTGGCTCGACGCCGGATCGGCCGACGAGCGCACAGGCGAAGCAGGCGCCTGCCACTTCCTCGAGCACATGATCTTTCGCGGTGCCGGCGGCGATGCCCTGGCGCCGGCCCTCGAGGCGCTGGGCGCGGACATCCAGGCCGCCACGCGGGTCGATCTCACCTCGTTCCAGGTGCTGGTGCCCGTCGAGGTCTGGCGCGAGTCGCTGTCGATCCTGCTCAACGCCGTCTTCAGGCCCGACCTCGCCGAGGCGGCGATGGCCACGGAGCGGAGCGTCGTGCTCCAGGAGATCGCCGAGCACGCCGACGACCCGGAGGACCAGCTGCTGCAGGCGGTGCTGCGCGACGCCCTGGACGGGCACGCCTACGCCCGGCCCATCACGGGCACGGCGAAGGACGTGCAGGGGCTGAGCGCGCAGGCGCTGGCTGGCTTCCACAGCCGCTGGTTCCGACCGGAGCGGCTGGTGGTCGTGGGGGTCGGTCCCCTGGGGCCCGGGGAGCTGGCGGAAGCGGTCGCACGGGAGGTGACGCTGGAGCCGGGCTCGGCCCGGCGTGACGCGCTGCCCTCCCCCGCGAACACCGGGCGGCACGTGCGGCTGCTGCGCGGGCCGAACTCGCCGCCACGGGTGGAGCTGGCCTGGCGCGGGCCCCGCCCCGTGGACCCGCGGATGCCGGCGCTGAACCTCGCCTGCTCGGTGCTCGACGATCGGCTCACCCAGCCTCACCCCAGCGACGGCGAGGCGACCTTCGCGGAACCCGATCTCGCCGTGTGGGCACCGCGGGACGGTGGGCTGATCGAGCTCTTCGCTGCGCGGCGGGCCAGCCGACTCGCCCTGTCCGTGGAGCGCGCGGTGGCGACCGCCGGACAGCTCCGGCACCGCCTCGTCGAGAGCGCGGAGCTGGACTGCGCGCGGTCCCGCCTGCTCAGCGAGTGGCGGAGGGACGACGAACAGCCCGATTCGCGCGCCGAGCGCCTGGCGGAGGGCCTGCTCCTGCGCGGGGACCCCGACTCCGATCGGCGCTGGGCCGAGGCCATCCGGCAGACGGACGCGCGGGGTCTGCGCTCCGCCGCCCGGCACTTCTTCGACCCGGACCAGCTCGTCCTCGGCGTGGTGGCCGAGCGCCGCAAGGGGCTCGACAAGACAAGCCTCGAACGGGCCGTCGCCCGGGGCATCGCGCGGGCGGAACGCCCCAGTCCCCTGGCCGGCCGACGCCCGGTCCGACACAAGCGCCAGCTCGTCGGAGGGCAGGGTGCCTCCCGCGCAGAGCGGGTCGATGACCGGGGCGCGAGGCTGCTCGCGGAGCGCGTCCCCGGCGGCCTCTTCGCGGCCCGCATCGCCTTCCCCGGCGGCCTGCTCGCGGAGCGCGCCGCCACCCACGGGCGGCTGACCCTGCTCGGCAAGCGGCTGGTG
>JAJDAI010001237.1 GCA_029261955.1 Deltaproteobacteria bacterium
CGTCCTGGAGGGGAGGGACCGCTGGTCCTGGAACTCGAAGCCGAGGGGCTCGAGCCCTCCGCCGACGGCGGCACCGCCGTCTGGCTCACGTCCCCCGACGGGGACCGCCTGCGCTACGCCGGCCTCGCGGCCTGGGACGCCGACGGCGTGTCCCTGGACGCGCACGCCCGGGTCGAGGCCGGGCGGGTCCTCCTCGTGGTCGACGATGCCGGCGCCCGCTGGCCCGTGACCGTCGATCCCCTGATCACCACCCCCTCCTGGACCTTCGAGTCGGACCAGCTCCGCGGGCTCGCGGGCTACAGCGTGGCCAGCGCCGGGGACGTGGACGGGGACGGCTTCGCCGACCTGCTCGTCGGCGGCCCCGAATTCGAAGACACAGAGGAGGCCGAAGGCAGGGCCTGGCTCTTCACCGGCGGACCCGATGGGCTCTCCCCCACACCCGCCTGGCACGTGTCGGGCGGGCAGGCTTCGGCCCAGCTGGGGCGGCGGCTCGCGAGCGCCGGGGACGTCAACGGCGACGGCTTCGCTGATGTCTTGATCGCGGCTCCGTTCTACGATTCGCCCCTGTCCAGGGAGGGCGGGGTCTGGCTGTACCTCGGCTCGCCGACGGGCCTCCAGGCCAGCCCCGCCTGGACGGGCGTGGGCGCGAACGACGACGCGCGCTTCGGCAGCGCGGTCGCCTCCGCGGGCGACATCAACGGGGATGGCTACGGCGATGTTGTCATCGGGGAACCGGGCTGGGAGTTGTCCGGGCAGAACCGGGGGGCCTGCCACCTCTACCTGGGCTCCGCCACCGGCCTGTCGAGCACCCCCGACTGGTCCGCGGAGGGCACGCAGTTCCTCTCGGGCTTCGGTGAGGCGGCGGCAGGAGCGGGGGACGTGAACGGCGACGGCTGGTCGGATGTGATCGTGGGCGCGCCCGCATGGAGCGGAGCCCAGCCATCCAACGGCCGGGTCCTCCTCTACCTGGGGTCCGCAGCGGGGCTCCCGAGCGCGGCGGACTGGACCTACACGGGCAGCCAGTCCAACGAGCGCCTCGGTGAGAACGTCGCCACGGCGGGGGACAGCGACGGCGACGGTTTCGCGGACCTGCTGGTCGGCTCCCGCAACTGGACCTCGGGCCAGAATTCCGAGGGCCGGGTCCTCTGGTTCTCGGGCAGTCCCACGGGACCGGACTCGGCCCCCGACTGGAGCTTCGAGTCGGACCAGCCGGGTGCCCGGATGTCTCAGATGCGCTCCGCCGGGGACGTCAACGGCGATGGCTACGCTGATGTGCTGGTCGGGGCCGGTGACTGGGATGGACCAGCCGGTGCGGACGAAGGCGCCGCCTGGCTCTTCTACGGCTCGCCCGATGGCCCGTCCACGGCGCCCGATCTCCTGATGGAGTCCGGGCAGGCCGATTCCTACTTCGGCTGGGGGATCGACTCGGCCGGGGACGTGGACGGCGACGGCTTGGGCGATCTGAGCGTCGGGGCCTTCTACTACGACTCCGGAGAGGCCGACGAGGGCACCGCCTTCCTCTACGCCGGCGCGGCGGGCGGGCTGCCCGTGTCCCCAGACTGGGCCATCCCCGAGCCGGCGACCGTAGACGCCCTCGGGTGGGGGGTCAGCTCAGCCGGGGATGTCAACGGTGATGGCTACGACGACCTGCTGGTCGGCAGCCCCATGTACGACGGGGCCTTCGAGAACGAGGGGCGGGTCGATCTCTACCTCGGTGGGCCGGGGGGGGTGGAGGCCGTGCCGGCGTGGTCGGTCACCGGGGGCCAGTGGTTCGCCGGGCTGGGCAAGGTGGCGACCGGCGTCGGGGACGTCGACGGGGACGGCTACGGCGACGTGCTCCTGACCACCAGCCAATACTACGTCGGCAACTCGAACGTAGGACGGGCCTGGCTCTACCTGGGCGGGCCGACGGGGCTCGCGTCCACCGCGGTCTGGACCGCGGATGGAGACCACCGGATCGCCCATTTCGGGAGGGGCGCGTCGGGCATCGGTGACGTGAACCTGGACGGGCACGCGGACGTCGCCATCGGCTCGAGCGGGTACGACAACGGCGAGAGCAACGAGGGTCGCGTGTCGGTCTTCCTCGGCGGCCCGGGCGGCTTGGAGTCGACCCCCTCCTGGACTGTCGAGGCCGACCAGATCGGGGCATCGATGGGCATAAAGGTCGGCCCGGGCGGGGACGTCAACGGCGACGGCTTCTCTGACCTGATGGTCGAAGCACCACACTACGACGTCTCGGCTGTCAACGAGGGCCGTCTCTGGCTGTACCTGGGCTCCGAAGCCGGGCTCGGGGCGTCTCCCGTCTGGTCGGTGGACGGGGGCGGGGAGGGAGCGAAGCTCGGCTACGGCGGTGGCGTGGTGGGCGACGTGAACGGCGACGGCTACGACGACATCTTCGTCGGGGCTCGTCTCTGGGGGCCCGGGGAAGAGGGCCAGGTGCGGCTGCATTTCGGGGGACCCGCGGGCCCGTCGGTGAGCCCCGACTGGACCTTCGAGGGCACGCAGACGGCGACGGACTTCGGCCGGAACATCCAGGCCGCGGGTGACTTCAACGGCGACGGCTTCGCTGACCTGTCCTTCGGCGACCGGCGTCTGGACGCGGGCCCGGTGCACGAGGCCGGAGGTGTGTTCGTCTTCCACGGCTCTGCGGACGGCCCTGGTGCGGTTCCGGACCTGGAGCTGGAAGGGAACTCCGTGGACGATCACTTCGGCTGGATCGCGACGGCTGTCGGCGACCTCGATGGCGACGGCTACGACGAGCTGGCCATCGGCTCTGGCGGCCTCGCAGAGAGCGTCGGGGCAGTCGAGCTGCGCTACGGCAACTCCTCGGACACCGACGCGGTGGGGGGCGCCTTCCCGTTCGCGCCCCAGGTCCTGCGCGTGAACTCCGACACCCCCATCGCGCCGGGGGGCGTGACCAGCAGCCAGGCCGGCATCGACGTCGTCGCCACCGGCTACAGCATCTTCGGGCGCGCCCGCGTCAAGCTGGAGGTCGAGGCGAAGGAGCACGGCGTGCCCTTCGACGGCAGCGACACCGTGCTCTCGCCGACCTGGGACGACACCGGGATCGACGGACTCGGCGCCGAGCTGCGCGTGAGCGTGGACCTGCCCACGGCCGACACCGCCTACCACTGGCGAGCCCGCGTGCGCTACGACCCCTCGCAGGGCCCGGCGCAGCTGTGGTCCCCCTGGTTGGCCGGTGGGTCCGGCGCCTCCTCGGCGGGGGTCCACCTGCACACCTTCTGCGGCGGGGACGTCGATCTCGACGGCCTGTGCGACCCTTCGGACCCCGACATCGACGGGGACGGGGAGCCGAACGCGACGGACTGCGGGCCCTCGGACCCCGCGGTGTACCCGGGCGCACCCGAGTACTGCGACGCCCTGGACTCCGACTGCGATGGCGACCTCGTCGACGGCTTCGACGACAGCGACGGGGACGGTGAGCCTGACTGCATCGAGCCGGACGTCGACGGGGACGGCACCCCCGACGACAGCGACTGCGCTCCAAACGATCCCACCATCCACCCGGGCGCGGACGAGTTCTGCGACGACATCGACTCCAACTGCGACGGTGATCTCGTCGATGGCTTCCTCGACAGCGACGGGGATGGCGAACCCGACTGCATCGAGCCGGACGCCGACGGGGACGGGGTCTTTGACGACGTCGACTGCGCCCCGAACGACGCCGGGGTCTACCAGGGCGCCGACGAGTACTGCGACGCCATCGACTCTGACTGCGACGGCGACCTCGTCGACGGCTTCGCGGACAGCAACGGCGACGGCGAGCCCGACTGCATCGAGCCCGACGCCGACGGGGACGGCACCCCCGACGACGTCGACTGCGCCCCGAACGACGCCGGGGTCTACCAGGGCGCCGACGAGTACTGCGATGCCATCGACTCAGACTGCGACGGCGACCTTGTGGACGGCTTCGCGGACAGCGACGGCGACGGTGAGCCCGACTGCCTCGGCCTGGACGCCGACGCCGACGGAACCCCTGACGAGAGCGACTGCGCCCCGGGCGACGCCTCGATCCACCCGGGCGCGGACGAGTCCTGCGACGCCATCGACTCCGACTGCGACGGGGATCTCGTCGACGGTGCGGACGACTGGGACGGGGACGGGCTGCCGGACTGCATCGACGACGACAGCGACGGGGACGGCGTCGGCGACGTCGACGACTGCGATCCCTTCGACCCGGCTGTTCACCCTGGCGCGGCCGAGTCCTGCGATGAGCTGGACAGCGACTGCGATGGGGACCTCGTCGACGAGTTCCCCGACCTGGACGAGGACGGCGTCGCCGACTGCCAGGACCCCGACGTCGACGGGGATGGGTCCCCGGCCGCGGCGGACTGCGATGACCGGGACCCGGAGGTCTCGCCGCTCCAGGAAGAGGAGTGCGACGAGTGGGACTCGAACTGCGACGGCAGCCTCGTCGACGCCTTCGACGACCTCGACGGGGACGGCCTGCCCGACTGCATCGACGATGACTCCGATGGCGATGGCTGGCCGCAGGACAGCGACTGCGACGACTTCGAGGCCTCCCGCAATCCGGCGGCGCCCGAGCTGTGCAACGGCGGCATCGACGACGACTGCGACCCCGACACGGACGAAGGCATGGACGGAGACGGTGATGGCTGGACTGCATGCGAGGGTGACTGCGATGACCGGAACCCCGGCGTGAATGCGGGGGCGATCGAGCTCTGCGACGGAGTCGACAGCGACTGCGATGGCGATCTGCTCGCAGGCTTTCCGGATGACGACGGCGACGGGATCCCCGAGTGCGACGAGGTCGCCGGTTGCGGCTGCGCGTCCACTCCGCGGCCCGACTCGGGTGTCGCCATGACCTTCGTGCTCGCCCTGCTGGCCTTCGGATGGCGCCGCCGGTCGCTCCGAAGCCCGACTCGACTGCAAGCGATGGTCCTCCTGCCGCTGGGTCTGATGCTCGCCAGCGCAGGCCCGGCCGTCGCTGCGCCGAAGGCCCTCGACTGCCCGGCCAAGACCGCGGCGGTCGACGCCCCCGAGCCCGAGGGGGGGCGAGGCTGTGTCCGAGTCGATGCCGCCGGCGAGCCGCTGCTCGACGAGGGGGGCGCGCCCCTCCGACACGGGCCTTGGAGGACCAGCTGGCCCGACGGGCGCCGGCGTTCTGCATGCCAGTGGGCGGACGGCCTGCGCGTCGGCGTGTGCGCGTGGTGGAACGAGAAGGGCAAGCTCGAGCGGAAGATGTCCTTCCGACGGGGGCTCGCCGATGGTCCCTTCGAGGTGTTCCGAGGTGGCGAGACGGTGCTCGAAGGCACCGCGCGGCGCGGCCGGCTTCAAGGTCGGGCGACGCAGCGCTACGCGGACGGATCGACGCAGCTGGAGGCGAAGTTCGTCGACGGCCTCCGGCACGGGCGCTGGCAGCTGTTCCACGCCAACGGCGCGCCCCGCGCTGCGGGCAGCTTCGAGCGGGAGAGCCCTCAGGGGGACTGGGCCTGCTGGGATGCCGGTGGCAACCCGGGGCGGGTGACGCTGCGCGCCGTGCACGCCCCGGACCGCGTCGATCGCTTCGAGCGGTGGCAGGAGTTCGGAGGCTGGATCCTCGACCCGATCGAGTGCCTGGTGCCGGGGGCAGCCGAACGCTGCGTCGCGGGGGGCGCGGACAGCATGCCCCAGGAGCGCCACGTCACGGCCTGCCGGGAGGCGCTCGAAGGCGATCCAGACAACGCCGAGCTGCACACGGCGAAGGGGCGTGTGCTCGGCGGAATGCTCCGCTGGAAGGAAGCTGCGGAGGCGCACCTCGCTGCCTTCGACCTGGAACCGGACGCGGTCGAACATCAGGGCCGAGCGGCCACGGCCTTCTTCAACGCCGATCGATACCGCGAGGCCCTCGACGCATGGGCGGAGGTCGAGCGCATGGAGCCAGGCTGGCTGGACGAGCATCCCAGGTCGCGGGAGGCTTGGGAGGAGGCGCGCGGGCGGGTGCGCGCTGAGGTCGCCAGACGCAGCGGTGGCGCGGCGGTGGAGGGCTTCCAGGGATCCGGCTTCATGCTGAACTCGAGCGGCGAGGGCATCACCAACGCCCACGTCGTGGAGGGGTGCCGTGAACTGCGTATCCGCGGGCAGGACAAGGAATGGCGCTCCGCGCGGGTGCTCGCCCGCGACCGCACCAACGACCTGGCGTTGCTGCGGCTGGAGGACGGCGAGCCGGTCGGTACCCTGGCGCTGCGCTCTGACCCGCCGGTCCGAACCGGGCAGGACCTCGTCGCCGTCGGATTCCCGCTGGCCGCCCTTCTGGGCTCAGGGGCAACCATCTCCACCGGCATCGTCAACTCGCTGAGCGGCATCGGGGACGACTCGCGCCTGATGAAGATCAGCGCGCAGGTCCAATCCGGGAGCAGCGGCGGTCCGCTGCTCGACCACAGCGGCAACCTGATCGGCCTGGTGGTCGCCACGGTGGACGTCGGTCGCTTCGTGCGGCTGACGGGCGAGCTGCCCCAAGACATCAACTTTGGCATCAAGGTGCCGGTTCTGCGGACGTTCCTGGAGTCCCACAGCGTCGAGTTCGAGTCGCGAACCTCAAAGCACGAGCTGAGTACGGCGGACGTGGCCGAGATCGGCCAGGCCGCGGCCTTTCTCGTGGAGTGCAGGCTGTGAGCCTTCCAAGACGCAACCTGCTGGTGGTGCTCGCCACGATCCTGCTCTCGGTCGCCGCTGTGGCTCCTCGAGCGAGGGCCGCCGGGCCAGAACTCGAGAAGGTCAGCCCCTCCGTTCTCGCGAGGCAACTGCAGGCCCGCACCCTGCGGCTCGAGCCCACGGAAGGCGGGAGCTGGGGTGTGACCGACGGCGACGGCTACCGGTACGACCCCACCCAGTTCGCGCGTGCGGTGGGAGACCACAAGGTGCTCCAGCGACTGGTCGAGGACCGAAGGTCAGCGACGCTCCGGCGCGACGGAATGCGGAGCCTCGGAGGCGGTCTGCTCGGGGGGGCGGGGGCTGCTCTCGTCGTCGGCTTTGTCCACTTCGCCGAGGTGCGGGGGACTGTGCCGCTCGAGCCGGACTCCCTCGACTACGCCTTCCCCGACGGCAGCGTCCGGTGGTCTTCGTTCCACCTGGCCCAGAACGCCTGGTGGGAGGAACACAACGTGATCACGGCCGAGGCGACGGCTGGGCTGGCGGTCGGCGCCGCCGTCGCTGCAGCCCTCGGGACCCTCGGGGTCGTGATCGAGGTCGCGGAGGAGCAGCGGTGGCGGGCCACGCTCAGCATCCAGTCGGACCCGAGCGGGTTCTGGACCGTCGAGGAGGCGCGCGGCCTGGTCGAATCCCACAACGCGGGGCTGCGCGACGAACTGGATCCGCCGGCTGAGGGGGCCGAACTGCGGCGCACGCGGCCTCCTTCGCACCCGAAGCCGGGGCTCAGGTTCGTGCTCGGGCCGGCTCAACTCGGTCTCAGTGGCTGGTTCTGAGTTGACCTGACGGCCCGTCCTGCACCCCCTTCTGGAGTCCCTCGGTTCATCCTGGTCGACCGGCAAGACGGGGTGATGCCGCACTTCACCCTCACGATCACGGAGCGCACGGCTGTCGGCGCGTTCTCCGGAAGCTCGCGTGCGTCGCTCGGCCGCTGAGAACTCGTCGGCGCCCTGGCAGCGTCTGTGCCGTCGATGACGCGCCGGCCGCAGGCCCCCGTGCCACCGGGATGACCCAGGCCCAAGGTGGAGTGGCGGGGCAAGACCCTGCGCCTGGGAGAGGGCGGCCGGGTCGAGTGAAAGCTCCGGTGTCAGACACCGAAGCTTTCATTTCGGTGCCAGGCACCGATGCGTGCACTCAGTCCTGGAGGCGGCGGATCTCCTGGTGGAAGACGTCCTCGTCGATCTCGTTGAAGGAGTGCAGGTCCGTCAGGCACTCGCGGTAGCCCAGGCCGCCCGTGGCGCGGCCCACGTAGGAGCCGAGCTTGCTCATGTCGCCGGAGCGCACGATGGCGCGGACCGCGGTGTTGGCGAACAGGGTCTCGACGCAGGGGACCCGGCCCTCGCCCCCGCGGCGCGGCAGCAGGCGCTGGAAGAGCACGCCGGCGAGGGTCGCAGCGAGGCTCTGGCGGATGCGCGGCTGATCGTCGGGGGTGTAGGTGCCGACGATGCGCAGGATGGCGGACAGCGCGTCGTCGCTGTGCACGGTGGTCACGACGAGGTGCCCGGTCTCGCCGGCGCGCAGCACCTGCTCGATCGTGTCTCGTTCGCGCATCTCGCCCACGAAGATGACGTCGAGGTTCTCGCGAAGCGCGGAGCGGATCCCCTCGGAGAAGCTGGCCGCGTGCAGACCGACCTCCTTCTGGATGATCATCGAC
>JAJDAI010001238.1 GCA_029261955.1 Deltaproteobacteria bacterium
CATCAGCCCGTAGACGCGGGTGACGAAGGAGGCGCGGGCGGTGTCGTCGAGGTGAGCGACGGGGGTGTCGGCTGCGTAGCCGGCGCGGGACGTTCGGGACAGGGCCAAGGTGGGCTCCGCTGGGAAGTGGAATGAAGAACCTGGGTCGCCTGCGGGCGCGGTCAAGCTGGGGGGGGCTCAGTCGCCCCTCATGCCCTGGTCGGCGCCGGGCACCACGACCTTGCCGCCCTCGGCGTCGTCGCGGTCGTAGACCTCGGACCACTCGTAGTCGGTGTTGCCCTCGCCGCCGTCCTTCGCCTTGTCGGCGATGGCCTTCTTGACCGCCCAGGGCAGGTCCGTGAAGGGCGCATCGTCGTAGAGCGGGTACACGTAGGGCTCCTGGCCCGGCATCGTGATGCTGAAGCTCGTCTCGCCGTCGCTCTCGATGAGGATGTGGCCGTTGGCGACGCGCTGCTCCTTCAAGGTGTGCGGGTGCGGCTCCCCGAGCAGGAAGCCGTCGAGGTTCTTCGTCTGGAAGATGTCGCTGCCCAGCGGGCGGCCAGTCCAGAAGTCCTCGAAGCCGAGCAGGCGCTGCACGGTGTACTCGTTGGGGTGCTTGTGGCCCTTGCCGCAGCTGATGACGCTGGCCATGGGGCGCAGGCGCTGCATGAAGGGGTAGTTGCTCGACCACTGCGAACCGTGGTGGTTGACGCGGTAGACCTCGGTGCGGCGAAGCTGCGGGTAGGTCGCCGATTCGATGCTGTGGTACCAGCTGCCCCAGCTCTCGTGCAGGTAGCCGCTGAGGTCCCCCGCCACGTAGAAGTCGAAGGACTTGTAGTGGATGATCATGGCGACGCTGAAGTCGTTCTGGGACGTCGTCGCCAGGTACTTCTCCTTGACCACGAGCCCGCGGCCCGGGACCTCCGCGCCCACGGCGAGGACCTCGACCCAGACGTCCTCGCCCAGGTCGATCTGCCGGTCCGGGCCAAGCTGGTCGAAGGCCAGGCGCTCGCGGTCCGGGTTCTTGTCATCCACCCACTGCCGGTAGGTGCGATCACCCTGCCCGCCGGCGTCGTAGTTGATGCCGGTGTCGAGCATCTTCTTGACGCGGATGTTCAGGGCTTCCCACAGGTAGAAGATGCCCGTGGGCTCCTTGCCCCGCGTCGCCCCCATGTGGTCCTTGTGGTAGTGCGTCGGGATGACGTAGTCGACCTCGAGCATCGGTCGGCCCGGCTTGCCGTCGTCGACCAGGTTGCGCAGCGCCGGCTCGATGACGTGCTTCGCTTCGTTGCCCTGCTTCGACGACTCGCCCGCGTCCACGATCATGACCTTGCGGTCGCCGGAGCGATCGCGCGGGCCCTCGATGATGGTCGCGTCGCCCTGACCCACGTTGAGAACGTGGATGCGCAGGAGGTCGGCGGCGGGCCGCACCTTGCCCTGCACCCCGCCCGCGCCCAGGGCGAAGACGCCGAGGCCGCAGAGCACCACCACCGACGACATCGATCGCTTCGTCACCATCTCGTGATCCTCCAGGCCCTGCATTCAGCAGGACCGCGCGCCCGGGCTGCTGCGGTCAGAACTTCACCGTGACCGTGAAGAGCAGATCACCGAAGTAGCGCAGGGCGTACTCATCGGGCTCGTAGATGAAGCCGTACTCGGGGATCTCGTCGCCCTCGTCGCAGGCCGAGGGGCTGTCCGGCAGGCGCCGGCCCACGCCGCCGCGCAGCTTGAGCTTCACGCGGTCTTTGATCTTCTGCTCGATCTGCACGTAGCCGAAGGCCGCGTGGGGGCCGTTCTCCGCCCCGTTGCCGCGGGACCCGTCCCAGTCCTCGTCGAAGTACACGGCGCCTCCGGCGATGGTCGTGCTCTTCGTGGGCTTGATCCGGGCGGTGAGGCGGACGCTGTGGCCGCGCTGGAGATCCCGGGAGCACTCGCCCTCGGCCTCGAAGGACTTGGCGTTGTCGGTGAAGTCCTGGCGGTAGCGCAGGGTGACGTTGCCCCACTTCTTGCCCTGGATGCGCAGCTGCCCGGTCCAGCTGATCTTCTCGCCGGCGCGCGGCACCGTCGTGCCGTCGTCGTCCTCGATCTCGAGGGTGCGGTAGGACGCCAGATCGAAGTCGGCCAGGCTGCCGCTGTAGGTGTGCTGCCGGCCGCTGACGGCCAGGTTCTGGTTGGCGTAGCGCACGTTGGCCCCCAGCTGGAGCCAGGGCAGCGGCTCCCCGCGCACGCTGGTGCGGATGTGGAAGTCGTGCACGTCGTAGCGGATGTTGCGCGAGAGGTCGGCGCGGATCTGCCAGCGGAAGCTCTTGTCCGGCTTGATGGTCGCCTTGAAGCGCAGGCCCTGCTCGTTGCGCGCGGCGTTGCCTGCGAGCCGGTCTGGGTTCGACTCCCCGCGGTTGAAGGGGTTGCCGTAGCCCTCGTCGTAGTGCCGGACGGAGAAGACGAACTCACCCCAGGACGGCTCCACCTCCATCACGAAGTAGAAGGCGTTGGCCGGCGTGCCCTCGTGCATGAAGAGGCCGTACTCGGCCGAGAAGTCGAAGATCCAGACGCCGAAGCCGCCGTGCACGCCGAAGCTGCCGAAGCCGCGGCTGTTGGGCCAGCGCTGCCGCAGCAGCACGGTGTTCTGGTCCTCGATGCCCTCGACGATCGCGCGGTCGATGAAGGCCGCGTAACCGGTGACGCCGATCTGGGTGCGGCGGTTGAAGCGCAGCGCGACGTTGCCGCCCGCGAGGCCCACGCGGAAGAGCGAGGGCAGCGTCATGTAGGCCGACTTCTGGCCGTCGACCCAGACGCGCGGCGAGCGCGGCTCGATGTCGGGGTCCGCCGAGTCCATCAACTCGCCGTCCGCCAGGCCGACGTAGCCGACGTACTGGTCGTAGTTGCGGATGGAGCCGAAGACCGTCAGGTCCAGCTCCGCGCGGCCCGCCTTGACGGGGTAGGCCCGCGCGACGACGCCCAGCAGGCCGTTGTGCTCGCGGATGCGGTCGCCGTCGCCGACGCCCGATCGGCGCACGTGGAAGCCGTGGCGATCGCGGCCCCCGCTCGTGGACATCACCAGACCGTGGCCGAAGCTGAGGTGGTAGCTGCCCAGGAGCACCGAGCCCTTGGGCCGGGTCACGCGCACGAAGCCGGAGTGGGGGCGGAAGGTCGGCGCGCCGTACTGGGCGAAGAAGTCGCCGGAGGTGGGCTCGTACTGGAGCGTGTTGAGGCCCTCCTGCACGGTCCCGGACAGGCCGAAGTCGAGCCAGCCGAGCAGCTCCGCGCCGCCGCCGAGCATCATCGCGGGCCAGTTCCCGTAGCCCAGCTGACGGGCGCTGTGGGACTTGGCGGCGTGGTCGTCCTCGATGACCTT
>JAJDAI010001239.1 GCA_029261955.1 Deltaproteobacteria bacterium
GGTGAGGATGTCCTCGCGCTCGCGCACGGGGTCGTCGCTCATGCTCCCGAGGAAGCGCACGCGGGTGATGGTGATGTGGTTGTCCGGCGTCTTGCTGCCGAGCAGCACGCCGATGCGGTCGGCCTTCGTCTCGACCACCGAGGCGGCCATGCCCTCGAGGATCGGCAGCACGGGCCCTTCGACCCGGTCCTCGCCCAGCGTCAACCAGTCCGGGTCCTCGCCCTGGGTCAGGCCGATCTGCTGGAGCACCGGGATCTGGTGTTCCTGGGTGACGTCGTCATCGACCTCGCCCGGCTCACCCTCTTCGATTCCCTCGACCTCTATGACCTGAAATCGCCAAGGGAGCTTGCCCGCGACCTCCTTCCGGGGAGGCGCGTCCACCAGGCGCACGCCGGGCAGCAGGGGCAGGCCCAGTCCGCGGTTGCAGAAGAAGCCGACCGAGGTATCCGCGGTGCCCAGCTTCGGCGCCAGGACCAGGGCGAACTGGTAGGGCCGGTGGAAGTCGCGGTGGGTGCGCAGGTCGTAGCGGCTGAGGAAGACCGCCATGTTCGGGTGCGTGTGGTACCAGCTGACCAGCTTCAGCTCTTCGCCCGACTCGCGGCTCATCTCCTCCATCTGATCCATCAAGTCGTCCCACACGGAGTAGGTGAACTTGAAGTGGACGGGCGAGCTGTCCTCGTCGTTGGCGATGGCGATGTGGGAGACCTTGATGATCTGCCCGTTGTCGTGGGAGGTCCCCAGGAGGATGCCCGCGACCTCGCGATCCTCGCGGATCGAGCGCTGGCCTTCCTGCTGCAGCGTGTGAGCGACGGCCCAGTCCATGTAGACCGTGGGCATCTCTTCGTCGATCTCGGGCTCGGGCAGGGCGCCGACGTAACAGAACGAGTCAGGCACGTCGAAGAGCGAGGCGCTCTCGCCGGTCTCCTCTGCCTCGAAGATGGGCTCGTCGGCTGTGCTCATACGCTGCGGGCCAGGGTCCTCGGGCGGCCGTGTGACGACCTCGGGGAGCATAGCGGCCGCGGGGCCCTCGCGTGGCCCCGGGACACGCTTCTCTCACACGCGCGCGGGAAGCGCGACCCACCGCGGGCTCCGTTCGTGGCAGGATCGGCGATCCATGGCCGCAGATCCCATTCGTTTTACGTTGATCGAGGACGGCGAAGACGTCCGTCCCTACGACTTCACGACCAACACCGTCCAGATCGGCTGCGATCCGGATCGCGGTGACAACCTGCTCATCACGCTCCCCAAGAGCCTGAGGCACGTCCGCGCGAAGATCATCCGCGGCAGCGACTACGTGGAATTCGAGGTCAAGGGCGGCCCCATCTGGCTCCAGGGCAGCCGGATGGAGGAGGGGGACGTCGCGGAGCTGAACGTCGGGGACATCCTGGTCTTCGGCACGAAGCGGGAACGCGGCGCGAAGCTGCGCTTCGAGTACGCCAAGGAAGCCGAGATCGTCCTGGACGACGTGGCCGACTGGAGCGTCGGCGAGGCCCCGAAGCCCAAGCGCGGTGGCTCGGCCGAGGACGCCTTCCTCTTCGAGGAGGAAGAGGACGAATACGCGGGGATGAACGCGTACCAGAAGGCGATCTACTGGTACCGCAAGCAGTACAAGAAGTTCACAAAGTGGCGGAAGAAGGCCGCGCGGGTCACCTACTGGATCACCGTCGTCAAGGTCCTGTGGCAGCGTGCGGGCCAGTTCATGATGATGGCCGGCGGCTTCGCTGGGCTCGGCTTCGGTTGGTACAACACCTTCCAGGAGAAGGTGGTCGCCGAGGAGAAGCAGGAGATCAGCGCCGAGCGCGAGAAGCAGGCCGTGCTGGCCGAGAAGCAGTCGGCCGAGGCGCGCAACGAGACCATGGAGCTGATGCGCCAGTGCGGCTGCGACAGCACCGAGGGCGTGGACCAGGGCTCCGTCGCGGCGGCGGACGCCATCCTCATGCGCTTCGACGACGACACGCTGGCGCCCGAACGCACCTACGCGATGCCGAACAAGCAGATGGCCAGCCTCGCGACGGTGCTCTCGCCGAAGCTCGCGGTCGCCAAGCGCTACGGCAACCTGCTCAACATCACCCTCGACCGCGTCTGCTCGCCCACCAAGGACAAGGACCGCATGGACCTGGTGCAGGCGGAGCTGACGAAGTTCGGCCTGCACGAGGCCTACAGCTTCATCCCCTTCGTCGAGTCCCAGTGGTGCGAGCTCGGCATCTCGCCCACCGGGCCCCGCGGCATGATGCAGTTCACGCGCGGCACCGCGAAGGAGGCCTTCCGCAAGATCGACGCGACGCAGGCCGAGATCCCCAACTACGACTGGACCGGCCAGCGGCAGTGGATGACCAACAAGAGCAGCCGCTTCGGCGGCTACTACTCCATGCTGGCGCGCTGCCCGGCGACCATCGCGACGCAGTACAAGCAGGAGTTCTACAACGGCGAGACGAACCCGGACTACCCGCGGCGCATGGACCCGCGGGACCCGCGCACCGACTGGGAGTGGTCCACGAAGGCGGCCTTCTCCTGGCTGGAGACCCTGGACCGCTTCTACCGGGACAAGGGCTTCCGGGAGCTGGACTCCGTGCTGCTGGCCATGACCGCCTACAACCAGGGCCAGACCGAGGTCGGCAAGTGGATCAAGGCGGCGAAGACCCGATACAAGGTCGACAACGAGTCGGCGCTGGTCTTCGTGCAGGTGCTCGGCGGCGCCATGGAGGTCCTGGCCGACACGGCAGACGCCGAGAAGCGCAGGCAGATCAAGGAGGGCATGAACTACGGCCCCAAGATCCTCGGCTACTACCTGTTCGCGGCCGACAAGCTCGACGCGCGCGGCTGCCGCTGACCGTTCGGGTCGCCCGGGCCCGCCGGGGGCTCAGCCCTCGTTGATGAAGTGCAGGAAGGCGTCGTGTTCGGCGTCGCCGCCGGTCACCAGCTGGACCCCCATGCCGGGCGGCCCCGAGACCGCCTGCTTCTTGCTGCGCGTCCAGCGGACCACCGCCTCCAGGGCGATCTCCCGCTGCGTGACGGGGTGAACCACGAAGAGATCCACGCGGCTGCCCGGGTCGAGCGGCTTGTCGGTCCCGATGAAGAGCCCGCCGGAGCTGACGTCGCCCGTCCAGAACTCGCGCAGGCGCCACTTGCTCTTCACGCGGACGCGGAAGCGGCCCTCCCGTCGGGGCTGCTCGCGGCGGGTGAGCTTGCGGGGCGCGTCCCGGAGGTGCTCCGAGCGCTCGGGGTCCGGCTCCATCGGCGCCTTGCCCGACTCGAGCTCTGCGAGGTAGTCGCGCCTGGTCTGCTGGAGCCGGGCGTCCATCAGGAAGAAGCGCAGCCCCATGCCGGGCATGCCGCCGCAGAAGGCCGC
>JAJDAI010001240.1 GCA_029261955.1 Deltaproteobacteria bacterium
AAGCTGCTCCAGGCTGGCTACGACTGGGCGCGCGAGAACCTCCCGGAGCGCTTCCGTGTGCCCGTGTCGCCGACGACCGAGGCGCGCGTCGTCATGAACGGCAACACCGCGGTCGCGGTGGGCTGCATGGCCGCGGGCATCGAGCTGTGTTCGATGTACCCCATCACCCCGGCGACCTCGGCTTCGCACTCGCTGGCGGCCTTCTTCGAGAAGGCGGGCGGCTTCGTGCACCAGGCCGAAGACGAGATCGCGGCGGTCGGCTTCGCGATCGGCGCGTCCTACGCGGGCAAGACGGCGGTGACCATCACCTCGGGCCCGGGCATGGCCCTGAAGACCGAGATGATCGGCCTGGCGGTGATGGCCGAAATCCCGCTCGTCATCGTCAACGTGCAGCGCGGCGGGCCCAGCACCGGCCTGCCGACGAAGGTGGAGCA
This sequence comes from Deltaproteobacteria bacterium, assembly GCA_029261955.1. Lineage (GTDB taxonomy): Bacteria > Myxococcota_A > UBA796 > UBA9615 > UBA9615 > CALCXL01. The sequence continues at coordinate 435 of JAJDAI010001240.1, forward strand.
GGGCGACCTGCTCTCCACCATCTACGGTCACCCGGGCGACGCCCCCAAGATCGTGATGGCGCCCTCGACCATCGAGGACTGCCTGCACTTCATGGTCACCGCGCGCCAGCTCGCCGAGAGCTTCCGCACCCCGGTCATCGTGCTGACGGACGCGAACCTCGCGACCGGCCAGGCGCCCTTCAAGTACCCCGAGCTGAGCGAGGACTGGCTGTCCCCGCCGGTCGACCAGTCCCCCTGGTCCAAGGACGTGCGCCCCTACGAGTGGGACGAAGCGACCGGCCTGTCGCCGCGCCCCGTGCCCGGCCAGGAGGGCGGCCACTACGTGCTGACGGGCCTCGCGCACGACGAGGAGAGCCACATCGCCTACGAGTCGGCGATCAACCAGCGCTCCTCGGCCATGCGGAGCCGCAAGCTCGCCACCCTGAAGAAGACGCTGCAGCCCCCGCCCGTCTACGGCGCGCCCGAGGGCGACATGCTGGTGGTGGCCTGGGGGTCGACCCGCGGCGCCATCGAAGAGGCCGTCGACCGCCTGCGCGCGGACGGGGTCTCCGTGTCCTCGGTGCACCTGCACTTCCTGTCTCCGCTGGAGCCGGGTCTGGGTGAGATCTTCGCCCGATTCAAGCGGGTGCTCGCCGTCGAGATCAACTACTCGGACGACATCGCCGAGGACATGGACAGCGAGACCCGCCGTCCGTCGCAGCTCGCACTCATGCTCCGTGCCACCACGCTCGTCGACGTCGAGTCCTGGTCCCGCGTGCCCGGCCAACCCCTACCGCCCGGAATGATCGTCGACGCGATCCGCGGGCTGCTCGAGGAGCCCTCCTGATGTACGGCCTCAAGACCGACTGGCTGGAGCCCCTCCAGGCCTCCGCGTTCACGCTCGATGACTACGAAGGCGGGGTCGCCCGCTGGTGCCCCGGCTGTGGTGACCACGCCGTGCTCACCTCGATCCAGCGGCTCTGCCGCGACGAGCAGCTGCCGCCCCACAAGACGATGATGGTGTCGGGCATCGGCTGCTCCAGCCGCTTCCCCCACTACATGAAGACCTACGGCTTCCACGGCCTGCACGGTCGCGCGCTGCCGCTGGCGGAGGGCATTCGCTCCCGTCGGCCGGACCTGCACATCTTCGTGTCGACGGGTGACGGCGACTGCTGCTCCATCGGAGCGGGTCACTGGATCCACGCCATCCGATACAACATGAACATGACCGTGATGTTGTTCGACAACAACGTCTACGGACTGACGAAGAACCAGAGCTCGCCGACCTCGTGCCAGGGTCAGACCTCGAACACGCACCCCCGCGGCGCGTGGCTGAAGCCCCTCAACCCCATCCAGACGACGCTCGGGGTCATCAACGCGTCCTTCGTCGCGCAGACGGTGGACTGGAACCCCGTGCACCTGCTGGCGACGCTCAAGGCAGCGCACCGGCATCAGGGCCTGTCCTTCGTGCGGATCATGCAGCGCTGCCCGCACTTCACGGACGGGATCTTCGACTTCGCCCGCAACGAGGCGAACGGCATCAAGCTGATGCACCACGCCGACGGCATCCCGGTGGACGACGCCTTCAAGGCGCGCTTCCCGAACCACGTCGAGCACGACCCCACGAACCTCAACGAGGCGCGCGAGCTCGCGGACACGGAAGATGCCATCCCGATCGGGCTCTTCTATCGAAACAACAACGCAGACCGCTACGACGAGTTCAGCGTCGAGGGGCTCGCCACGCCCCGCGCGGAGAAGCTGAAGGCCGTGCGCGGGGTGCTCGACGGCTACCGGATCTGAGCTGTGAACGAGACCAATCCCTCTGAAGCCGCGCCCCCCGATCCCGCCGAGCTGCTCACGGGTCTGGAGGCCATCGAGCGGACCGAGCGCGCCCTGTGTGACGACGCGGTCACCCGCCACCCCGCCACCGCCGAGGGCCTCGCGCTCGCCGGTTGCCGTGCGGCGAGCGTCTCACGAAGCCAGGCGCCCCTGCAGGCGGAGGGGGCCCCGCGCCTGCTCCGATCCTGCGTGCACCACGTGGTGGGCGGCCACACTCCCTGGGAGTCGGGTCGCGCTGCCTTCGAGCTGGCTGACTCCGACGCCCAGGCGGCGGTGGATCACGCCCTCGTGGCGCACCTGCTGTCGGGGCGGATCGGCCGACCGGGCACCTGCACGCTCGCTCGGGGTGCGGCGGAGCGGCTCAGCTCCGTCCGGCTGCCCGATGGCTTGCCAGGGGAGATCGAGGAGGCGGAGTCCGAGGGGGTCGTGGAGC
>JAJDAI010000125.1 GCA_029261955.1 Deltaproteobacteria bacterium
TCGTTGTCGGTGTCCGGGCAACCGTCCTGGTCTTCGAAGGCGTCGAAGTCCTCGCGCTGACCGGGGCACTTGTCGAAGCGGTCCGGCACGCCGTCCTTGTCGAGGTCCTCCTTGAGGGCCTGCGCGCGGGACTTGCGGACCTTCGGGCCGTAGCGCTTCGCCTTGCGAGCCTGGGCGAAGGCCTCGGGCACCGGATCCAGATCCGGCAGATCGGGCGCGAGCCAGCCCAGGGAAAGCCCCAGGCAGGCGGCGACCAGCAGTCGAATGGGGCGACGTCCAACCATGCTCGAGCAGGGTACTCCACCCGGGTCGGACCGCGCCGGACGAGCGTCGTGGTCAAGCGCGGGCGCGCCGGGCGGCCGCCAGGGGCCGCGGTGGGCCGCTAGGGCTCGAAGCGCTGGAAGACGATGTCGTTCGTGCTGTGGTCGAAGACCGACAGGTTCAGCCGGCCGTCGCTGCCCACGGCCAGGTTGTTGTGGAAGCCCACGGCGCCATCGGCGATGTGCTGGGTGGTGGTCCACTCTCCGGCAGCCCGCGAGGCGAGCATCACGTCGTTGTTGACGGCGTCCTGGTAGGCGATGACCGGCTCGCCGCCGACCCACGCCACCGAGCTGTCCGCACCGCGGAACTCGCCCTCGTCCACCATCTCGACCGCCGAGAGGGTGCCGTCCGAGGCCAGGGCGCCGAAGAGCATGTCGTAGTTGCCCACGTCCTGGAACGCGACGTAGATGGTGCCTTCGTGCTCGCTGAGGGACGGCCAGGCGCCGACGTCGCCCTCGGCCCAGGCCACGCTCGTGGTCCAGTTGCCGAAGCCGCCGCGCGCGACCTTCAGGTCGCCGTTCGTGGCGTCGTAGTAGGCGATCCAGGCGGTGCCGCCCGAGTCGACCAGCAGGTCGGCGTACTGGCCCACGTCGGCCTCGACCTCGGTCGGGGGCTCGGGCGCGCTGTCGTCGTCGTCGCCCTGCGACACGAGCTCACCCGCGTCGACCTGCTCGGCCTCCCAGGTGCCCGAGGCGTTGGTGGCGACGCGCAGGTTGCCCTGGTCCGGGCGGTAGTGCGCGATGAGGGGGGTGTCGTTGACGAGGTCGATGCTGGCCCAGAGGCCCATGCCGAAGCCCTCGACCTCCGCCGTCGTCCACTCGCCGCCGCCGGTGCCGGTGGCGTACATCAGGCGCCCGACCTCATCGTCGTCGCCGATGTCGTGGTGGGCGAAGTGCGCCGCGCCCGTCGAGTCGAGGGCGATGCTGGCGTAGTGGCCGCCGTCGTAGGAGCCCAGGATGATGCCGCCCTGGTTCGCGCCCTGGCCGTCCACCTCCCAGTGGGTGAACTCGGCGGGGTCGCCGTCGCCTCGGGCGCCCCAGAGCACGGTCTTGCCGGTCGCGTCCTTCTCCATGTAGGCGAGCCAGACGCGGCCGTTGGCGTCCAGCTCCATGTCGAGCCAGTAGCCGCGGTTGTAGACCGGGGGCGGGGTCGGCTCGGGCGGCTCGAGCGTCGTGAGGGGGGGCTCCTCGACGTCGTCCCCGCAGGTGCAGCCGGGCAGGACGCCCAGGCCGAGCGCAGGGAGAAGGAGGAGGATCCGGTTCAAGTGGCGCATGGAGGGCTTCCCGGCGGCGTTCGGCCGCGCGGACGGAGTAGCAAGAACGGGGCCCTGCGGTCAAGGTCGCTCTCGTGCCCGCAAGGGCAGGGCATGCAAGGCTTTTTGCCGCACAGGAGCCCGGTGTGGCTTGCACCGGCCCTGCGACTGCGACACCCTTGGGCGCTCCGCTCCCGTAGCTCAGTTGGATAGAGCATTCGCCTCCTAAGCGAAGGGTCGCAGGTTCGAATCCTGCCGGGGGCGCCATCGAGGGACTCATGGCCACTGCGCACCGGACCCGTGCCCGCCCGCTCGTGCCCGGCGATCTCATCCGGGTGGTTGCGCCGTCCTCGCCCTTTCGGGAGGACGCGCTGCGCGCGGGCATCGCGGTGCTGGAGTCCTGGGGCTACCGCGTCGCGCACCGGGACGACCTCTTCGATCGCCGCGACTACTTCGCCGGGACCCCGGCCCGCCGCGCGGCCGAGCTGCACGAGGCCTTCGAAGACCCCGACTGCGCCGCGATCCTGCCCGTGCGCGGGGGCTACGGGCTGACCAGCGTGCTGCCTCTGCTGGACGCCGAACTCATCGCCGCCCACCCCACCGCCCTCGTCGGCTGCTCGGACCTCACCGTGCTGCTCAACTGGCTCGTCGATCGGGCCGGGATGACGGCGGTGCACGGCCCGATGGTCGCCGGCCTGGGGCGGGGGGAGGACCCGGAGGGGGCCGCCCGCATGAAGGCGATCCTCGAAGGCGCGAAGCCGGCACCGCTGAGCAGCCTCTTCGACGACGCCATGCAGTGGTGCGTGGCCCCGGGCACGGCGCGCGGCGAGGCCGTCGGAGGCTCGCTGTCCCTCGTCGCTGCGGGCTGCGGCACGCCCTGGCAGCTGGAGACGCGCGGGCGCGTGCTCTTCCTCGAGGACGTGGGCGAGCGGCCCTACCGCATCGATCGACTGCTGGTGCAGCTGCAGCAGGCGGGGCTCTTCGACGAGGCCGCGGCGGTCGTGCTCGGCGACTTCGTGGGCTGCGACGAGCCGAACAGCGAGCTCGGCTGGCGGGACGCTGCGGTTCGGGTGTTTCGGCGCCTGGCCGTGCCCGTCGTCGCCGGCATCCCCTTCGGACACGGCTCCCCCAACCTGGCCTTCCCCCTCGGCGTGCCCTGCGACGTGGACTCGGCTCAGGGCACGGTCCGCTTCCGGCGCGCTCCTTTTGCCTGAGCTGCAGGAGCTGCTCGAGCAGGGGGTCCTGGACGGGACCTTCGCGGGTGCGAGCCTGCACGTGCAGGACCTGCGCACGGGCAGCCCGGTCGTGGAGCACCGGGCGGGCCACGTCAGCTCGGAGCCGCCGGGCGCGGCCCTGCGGCACGACACGCTCTGGGACATCGGCTCCCTGGTGAAGCTCTACACGGCCTCGGCCGCGCTGCGCTGCATCGACGACCTGGACCGCCCCGTGGGCCCGCTGCTCGGCCGGCCCCACTTGGACAGAGTCAGCGTGCGGCACCTGCTGAACCACCGCAGCGGGCTGCCTGCCTGGAAACCCCTGTTCACCGGCTTCGACGTGGTGGGCCAGGCCCTGGCCAGCGAGCTCGAGGGCGAGCCTGGGCACCAGCACCGCTACTCCGACCTGGGATTCCTGGTGCTCGGCGAGGTCCTCCGGTTGAGCACGGGGCTGGGCATCGCGGCCCTCCTGCAGCGCGAGGTGCTCGGCCCGCTGGGGCTGGCGCAGACGGCCTTCCGGGGCACGCACGCGCAGAGCCCCATCGAGTCCGGCGACGTGGCGGCGACGGAGCGATGTGCCGAGCGCGGTCTGCTGGTGGGGCAGGTGCTCGACCGCAACACCTGGGCCCTGGGCGGCGCGGCACCCCACGCGGGGCTCTTCGCGCCTGCGCACGAGGTCGCGGCGTTGGCGCAGGCCTGGTGGGAGGCACCCCAGACGGGGTGGATCTCCGCCGAGCGGCGGGCGGAGGCCTGGGGCGGCCCGGCGGGGGGACACGTGCTTGGCTGGGACACGGTGTCGCCGACCGGCTACACCTCCGCCGGCCGGTCCTTGAGCAGCCGGAGCATCGGCCACCTGGGCTTCACCGGCACCTCCCTCTGGATCGATCCCGAGCGGGCCTTGGCGATCGTCCTGCTGAGCAACCGGACGCACCCCAGCCGCAGCAACCAACGGCTGCGGGCCTTCCGCCCCCGGCTGCATGACGCCGTTGTCGCGTGGCTGGACCGAGCCTGAGGCTGGCGAACGTGACTCGGGGGTGTCATCATCGGCGCCCCTTTTGACCTAGGAGCCCTCGTGGCCGAAGAGACCCAAGACGGCGGCGGAGCTGCCTGGTTCCACCGGGAGCGCGGCGGAAAGCTGCCGGCAGGCCCGGAGCGGACCGAGCTGGCTGTCTCCGGTGTGTGGACCAAGTGCGATGGTTGCGCCGAATTCCTTCGAAACGAGGAACTCGAGGCCAACCTCCGCGTGTGCCACCACTGCGGCAACCACCATCGAATCGACGGACTGGAGCGCGTGCTGGGCATCGTGGACCCGGGCAGCTTCGAGGAAGTCGACATGGAGGTCGGCTCGGACGACCCGCTCCTCTTCACCGACAGCAAGCGCTACTCGGTCCGCCTCGCCGCGGCCATGAAGAAGAACGAGGTCGCCTCCGCCTTCATCTCGGGCCGCGCGAAGCTGTTGGAGCGGCCGGTGCACATCGGCACCTTCCTCTTCTCCTTCATGGGCGGCTCGATGGGCTCGGCGGTGGGTGAGAAGATCACCCGGCTCTTCGAGCGCGCGCTGGCG
>JAJDAI010001241.1 GCA_029261955.1 Deltaproteobacteria bacterium
GCGCGGCGCGAACGACGGTGACGTCGTGGACCTCGCGCTGGACGCCGGGCGGCGCGCGGGCCTGGGGGACGACGAGGCGGACCTGCTGCTCCGTGTGATGCGCGCCGACGGGGACCGCGTGGAGCGCGCGCGCTTGCGGCAGCTCTTCGTAGAGGGCCTGCGCGCGGGCGGGGACACGGTGCTGGGGGCCGCGCAGCGCTGGGACCGGCTCGTGGCCGAGCTGCCCGGGGCGCCCTCGCGCGCCGATCGGATCAGCGGGGTCGTCGCGGGGCTGCGTGCCCTGGACCTGCGCCGCCGTCGCCCGGCTCCCTTCCTGGCGGCGCTGCTCGCGACCGGGGCGAGCGCCTGGCCGCGGCACGTGCTGGCGGGGGAGGCGCGGCGCATGGGCGTGGCGATGCACCCGCCCTGCGTGCAGTCGGGGCCCGTCGAGACGGAGGCCCGCGGTGAGGCGATCCACGTCGGCCTGGCCCAGGTCCGCGGGGTGCGGGCCGAGCTGTGCCTGTCCATCGTCTCCGAGCGCCGCGACCGCGGGCCCTTCGCCGACCTCGCCGACTTCGTGGACCGCGTGCCGGGCACGGTGGACGAGGTCGACTCCCTCATCTCCGCCGGCGCCTTCGACCTGCTCGAGCCCGAGCGCGGGCGCAGCAACCTGCGCCTGCTCCACCGCCACCTGCGGCCCTTCCGCCAGCGCCCCCGCTCCGGCACCCGCCGCCGCGCCCGGCCGAAGCCGCCGCCGCAGGCCGAGCCCGCCTGGGCCGAGCTCGATCCCCCCCGCCGCGCGTCCCGCCTGCGCGGCGAGCTGGAGTCCTTCGGCTTCACCGTCAGCGGCCACGCCCTGGAGATCGTCGGCGCCGAGGTTCCGTCGGGGACCCTGGCTGCCGATGTCCTGGAGCAGCACATCGACACCTCCGTCCTGGTCGCGGGGTGGATGGCGGCCGGCCAGCTGGGCGGGCGCACGCCGCCGCCGGACCTGCGCTGGTGGGCGGTGTTGGATGGGGGATCGGCCCTGTTCGATGTCGCGGTGCCCGACCGCCTCGCGCGCCTGGGCGGGCAGGCCGATGCCCTGCGCCCCAAGGGTCCCTGGCTCGTCGAGGGCCGGGTCCAGGCCCGCGGCGGCTTCGTCTGGGTCGAAGCGAGCGCCCTGCACCGCATGGGGGAGCGCGCCGGCATCGCGTCGCTGGCGGAGTCGGCCTAGATCACCCGCGCGCTGGGGCCTGCAGCTCGGCGAATCCAGGGCCCGTTCCGTCCCGGGACTCCGCGCTCACGGGGCAGACCTCGCCCGAGTGGCCTGGCCCGCCTGCTGCTTCCTCCCCTTGCACGACCCGATGGTGGGTCCACGAAAGGAGGCAGCCATGCGACTGCTCCGACTGATGCTGATGCTCTTCGCCCTGTCCTACGTCACCGCCTGTGGTCCCATCGGCGACGACGACGACTCGGCAGTCGATGACGACGACAGCGCGGACGACGACGACAGCGCGGACGACGACGACTCGTCCAGCTAGCGCGACCAGAGGCCCCGGTCGCTCCGTCCACCCTCTCCCTCCAATGCCCCCCTGGAACCGGGCGGAGCGGTCGGGCGCCTCGCGCAGCGCACGAACGGACTAGAAGACGCCGACGACGCCGAAGGGCGTGGGGATGATCGCCACGCGGGCTTCGCGGTCGCGCCGGAACCAGTCGACCTGGTCGGCGAGGGCGCGGGCGGCGAGGGCGCTGCCCACCAGCGAGAAGGCGATGGGCGCCATGGACATCGCGAGGTTCGGGGTGTCCATCCCGGCCGAGATGGGGGCCAGGAAGGTCAGGGTCACGCCGCTCGCGATGGCGCCGGCGATGCCGTAGCCCAGCGCCGCGCCGCGCAGGTGCTTCACCAGCCGACCCGGCGAGCTGATCGACGGCAGCGAGGTGCGCACCCCGCGCACCAGCAGCGAGGTCGCGATGCCGGTGGCCAGGTGCGGCGCCAGCGTGATGGCCCAGCCGGGGCTGCCGTGCCACCGGAAGGGCACGCCGAGCAGGGCGGTGCCCTCCGCGGCCGCGAGCCCGATCGTGATGCCGACCACGGCCTTCTCCCCCACCGCCAGGCGGGCGTCGAGGTCGAACTGCCACGTGGCCGGGTCCAGCTCGAGCTTCAGGGGCGCCTCTTCGGGCACCTCGACGGGCTCCGAGGCCATCGCGCTCAGCGGCAGCAGGAACACGGCGAGCAGGGGCAGCAGGAAGGGCGGGACGCGCCGCTTCTTCCGGCGAAGCAGGAGCAAGGGCAGGAACAGGGCAGGGTGGAAGCCGTCCGCGTCCTCGAGCACGCCACAACCCATCAGGGGCATCGTCAGCTCCTCGGTCTCGGTCCACTCGCTGAGGTTGCCCGCGAGGTCCACCGCGCGAACGCTCACGTGCAGGGCCTCGCCGGGCTGCAGGCCGTCGGCGATGCGGACGTCGGGTCGATCCGAGACCGCGCCGACGTCGCCGTCCAGGCCGTCGGGCAGCGACTTGCTGCCGTCGCTGCGGCCGAGGATCTGGAAGGCGCCTTCGCTCTGCAGCTCGAAGAGGGCTTCGTCCTGCGGGTCGGTGCTGTGCTGGTCGCTGAAGAGCAGAGTCGACTGCACGACGGGCGTCGCGGGGGCCTCGTCGTCGGGACCGTCGCCGGTGAAGAAGGCGACGGTGCGCCGCGCCGCGACGGGCACGAAGAGCTGCTGGCCGAAGGCGTCGGGGTTCAAGCCGAAGAAGCGGTCGTAGGTGAGCTCGAAGCCGGTGTCGGGCTCCAGCTCGCCCTCGGGCTCGTAGATGACGAGCACGCTCTCGGGGCTGAGCAGCCGACCGACCTCGTTCAGGGTCACGGCGGTGCCCCGGTCGAGGTCGAGCAACAGCGGCGTGGGCGACTCGGGGCCCAGGTCGTGGCACTGCGCCTCGTCGGCCAGGATCCAGATGAGCGTGTTGGTGGGCACGGCACCGTGCGCGCTCGTCGGCGCCCCCCGCACCGCGGGCGCCACCGGCGTCTCGCAGTCGGGGTTGCAGGCCGGCAGGGCCAGCAAGGCCATGAGGACAAGAACAGAACGCATGAGGATCCCTCCGCAGCATGCCATCGCAAGCGCGGAGCCGTCGGGGCGTGCCGGTCGCGGCGCGAAACCCTGGATCGAAGCTTGCACAAAGGTCGGCAAAGGCCTGTTCTGGAGTCCTGATGCGATCACTCCTCGTCCTGTTCCTCGCTGCGCTTCTGGCGCCGTCTGTCGCCCTCGCTTGCGGGGGCACCTTCTGCAGCCAGGCTCTGCTCCAGCCCGTCGAACAGAACGCGGAGAAGATCCTCTTCCGGGTCAACGACGACGACACGATCACCGCGGTTGTCGAGATCAACTACTCGGGTAGCCCCGACGACTTCTCCTGGGTCGTGCCGGTGCCGGACACGCCGACGACGGATGTCGCGCCGGACACGGTCCTGGCCTCGCTCGACTCGCTGACCCGCCCCGTGCCCGTGAACCAGCGCACCGTCTGCACCGAGCGCGGCGCCGGCCTCGGCTGCAACGACCCGCTCCCCCTCTCGCAGATCCCGGCCGGTCCTCGCACGCGCGGCGCGCTGCTGGCCTCGCAGGTGGTGCTCGGCAGCGTCGCCGCCGTGCAGGGCTGCTCCAGCGACGTCGCCCTCCGGGGCGTGCCCGGCGAGTTCGACGGCGGGCAGGTGGAGGTCGAGCAGCTGCCGCAGGTCGGCCCCTACCTCCAGGAGGTCGTCAGCTCCGAGGACCCCGACGCGCTCATCGACTGGCTGAACACCAACGGGTACCTGATCACCGAGGTCATGGAGCCCATGGTCGCGATGTACGTGGACGCGGGGATGAAGTTCCTGGCCATGAAGCTCGCCCCGGGCAGCGGTGTCGGCCAGATCGAGCCGATCATCATGACCTACCCCGGCACGCAGCCGATGATCCCCATCGTGCTGACCGGCGTGGGCGCGGAGCCGGAGATGGGCATCCTCGCCTTCATCGCTGGGGACCAGCGCTACCAGCCGGCCAACTGGGGCCGCGTGCTCGTGGACCCGGCGGACCTGCGCCTCGACAACAGCCTGGTGCAGACCAACTACTCCGCGCTCGTGTCCTGGCTGGTGGACCGGGCCGACGGCCACGCCTTCGTGACCGAGTTCGCGGGGCCGAAGTCCGTGGCCATGAGCGGCGGCTCGCAGTTCGTCTTCATCGATCAGAACGACTCGAGCTGGCTGAGCGACCACCTGTCCGACTCGTCCTACATCACGCGGCTCTACACGCGGCTCTCCGGCTGGGAGATGACCGAGGACCCGATGTTCGAGCCGAGCCCGGGCGAGGACATCGACAACGCGCTGGACCTGTCCATCGCCGACCCCATCGAGATCTGCCAGGAGGTGGACGAGGGCCAGTGCGGCTTCTCCTACTGCGGCCCCGGCGCGTCCTGCGCGACGACGGACCTCGGCGACGGCTGCCTCTGCGGCGAGGGCCAGGTCGCCCGCAGCATCGCGGACCCGACCGGTGGCGCCCCAACAGTGACCTGCGTCGACCCCGCCTTCGACCCCTTGGGCGTCGTGCTGGACTTCAAGGGCGGCGGGCCCCAGGACCCCTGCACCAACTTCGACTGCGGCGCGGGCGAGTGCCTGTCGGTGGCCGGCTTCCCCGCCTGCTCCTGCGACGAGGGCAACGCTGCGGTCATGGACAGCGGCACCGCGCGGCTGACCTGCACCACCGCCGGCGACGAGTACGGCCCCGAGCAGCTGCTCTTCGTGCGGAACACCGAGGTCGCCTCCGCCGAGCCGAAGCCGAAGCCCTTCGCCCTGGCCTTCCTGCTCCTGCTGCCCCTGCTGCTGCGCCGCAAGGGCTGACCGCCGCGGTATCGTTCGCGCGGTGCGGACGCTCCTCCTGATTCTGCTTCTCCTCCCCTCGGCGGCGCTCGCCTGCGAGCCGGCCTGCCCGGGCGCGCAGTTCATCGCCCCGGCGGACGGCGCGGTGGACGTGCCCACCAACACGGGCGTCTGGCTGGGCCTCGGCACGCTCGGGGACGAGGCGGACTGGCGGCTGATCGGCGTCGACGCCGCGACCGTTCCCCTGGAGCGTGAGGTGGAGATCGCCGGGCCCAACGGCCAGGTCGTCCTGCTGCGCCCCAAGGCGGAGCTGCTGCCCCTGCGCCGCTACAAGCTCGTCCGCAAGGGCACGGTGCTGTCCACCTTCCGCACCGGGCACGGTCCCGACCAGCGCGAGCCGGCCAAGCCGACCGTCAAGGCCCTCGAGCTGGAGATCCGGTCCAGCGAGCCCGACTCGGCCCTCTGCCAGACCTGGGGCGGTCAGCCCTTCACGGTCAACGGCGACGGCCTGCTCGTGCTCGCCTTCCGCGACCACTGGCTGCGGGAGGCCCAGCGCGGCGAAGTGCACCTCGATCGGGCGGTGGACGTGAACAACGAGAGCCGGCTCTTCATCGGGGACGACCTCTGCCACGCGAGCTGGTCGGCGGTGCCGGGGCAGCACACGCGCGCGGGCTTCGCGGCGGTCAGCATCACGGGGGTGGTCGGCGAGGTGACCGAAGGGCGCCAGATCTCCATGCCCAAGCTCGCCGTGCGCGGGCACTGGGGGCCGCTGCCGGCGGCGGGGCTGGTGCTGGGCTTCCTGGTGGCGGCGGTCGGCGTGATCCGGCGGGATCAGACATCGGGCAGCGTGTAGCCCCAGAGCGCGAGCAGCCAGACCAGCCCGCCGATCCCGGCGCCCACGATCTGGGTCGCGCTCCAGGTCGTGTGCTGCTGTCGCTGCCCCTCGGGGCTCAGGTCGCCGATCTGGCAGAGGATCGGGTAGAGGAATACGGCCGAGCAGGCCGTGGTCAGCTCCAGGGCGCCGGGCAGCGAGCTCCCTACGAGGGGCAAGAGGAAGTAGGCGAGCGCCAGGCCCGAGAGGTTCTGGTCGGTCACATCCGGCCGCAGGGCGCGGCGCCGCTTCACGTCGCGCACGATGCGGACCAGCAGGAGCGGCAGGAAGACGGCCTGCAGGAAGGGCCAGGTCTGCTTCCGGTCGAGCTTCGCGATCCGCTGCCAGTACTTGAAGGCCCAGATCCGCTCGTAGAGCGACCAGGTCAGGACGGACAGCAGCACCGCCCGGCCCGGCGGGACGTAGTGAAGCCAGAGGTCCTCCGACACCTCCACGCAGTCCTCGCACCACACGCCTCGCCGGCTCTCCTGAGCCGCGCAGGTGGGGCAGAGGAAGTCGCCGCAGCGCACGCAGGTGGCCGGCGCCGACTGATCGTGGCGGCGGCAGGTGGCCGGCGTGTCGGCCACAGGAGAGAGATTCAGCTCGTCGGTCAAGGTCCCCACCCCACGATGTGCGCTCCGCGCGAAGTTCAGACGACGACGAACAGCGTCTGCCCGGCTCGGACCTCGCTCTGGTCCACGACCTCGACCCGCAAGACCACGCCCTCGGGCGGCGCGCCGATGCCGCCGTAGCGCACCGGGTTGAAGGTCTTCATGACCTCGAT
>JAJDAI010001242.1 GCA_029261955.1 Deltaproteobacteria bacterium
ACTCGCGGTCGACGTCGGACCCATGGATCGGGGCGCGCCGCGGGCGACGCGGAGCCTGTTCCGTCCCTCCGCATCGGCGCCGTCCGCACACGACACCCCGACAGACGACGACACCTCCCCCGGCGCGAGGACCGATGCGCCTGCCCGCAGCGACGCTCGAGCGGTTCGGCGGCGCTACCCCACCGGCGCGAGCTTCGCCAGACCCTTGGCCACGTAGCCGGCGATGGGCGGGAGCAGCAGGCAGGAGAGCACGCGGAGCGTCGTGATCCGCGGCCCCATGAACGCCAGCTCCAGCGGGATCCGCACGAAGGACAGGCAGGCCATGGAGGTCAGGTAGGTGATCAGCACCGCGGTGCCGGCGCCCGCCTTGTAGAGGCCCGCCGCGATCGGGAGGCCCACCACCGAGCCCGCCGGCGTCAGCATCCCCGCCACCCAGGCGATCCCGATGCCGCGCCAGCCCGCCGAGTCGGTCAACCAGGCCTCGATGACCTCCTTCGGCAGCAGCGTGTCCACCAGACCCATGAGGAGGAACGCGATCGCCAGCACCGGCAGGAACTTCATGCCCGTGCCCCCGCTCGTCTTGAGCGCCTGCTGGATCCCCGCGAGTCCCTGTTGCCAGAAGAGGGCCCCGCCGAGCCCGACCAGCAGCACCAGCATCATCCCGAACGCAGCCTTCATGGGGATCCTTCCAGCTCGGCCAGGAGCACCACGCGCCCCGCGTCGCCGTCCACGCGGATGCGGTCGCCGCTCTTGATCCGGGTGGTCGCGTCATCGACCCCGACCACGGCGGGGATCCCGTACTCCCGCGCCACCACCGAGCCGTGCGTCATCAAGCCGCCGATCTCCATGACCAGCGCGCTGGCGTGCACGAAGAGCGGGGTCCAGCCCGGGTCCGTGAAGGGAGCGACCAGGATCTCCCCCGACTCCAGGACCTCTTCGCGGGGGTCGAGGACCACGCGGGCGACCCCCTCGTAGATCCCCGTGGATGCCGAGAAACCCGCCAGCTCGCCGGGACCGACCTCGGCCGCCACGCGCTGGGGTGCCTCGCCATCGCTGGTCAGGACCCGCGGCGGCCGCAGCGCAGACCAGCGCTCGTGCCGGGCGCGGCGCTCCGAGACCAGGGCACGCACCTCGCCGGGTTCCCGCGCCGCGATCGAGGCGAGCTCCTCGAAGGTGAAGAACCAGACGTCCTCGCGAGCGGCCAGGATCCCGCGCTCCACCAGCAGCTCGGCGCCCGCCAGGATCCTGCGCCGCGCGGCCCCGAACTCCGCCATCGCCGCGAACTTGCCGTTCTCGCGCAGAGGCACCAGGGCGTGGGTGAGCCGCAGCAGGCGCCGCGCCAGCGGCCGCTTCCACCAGGGCGTCCGCTGCACCAGGCTCTCGCCGACCTCGACCGCCTCGCGCCCCAGCTCGGCGTGGCGCCGGCGATGGGCTCCCGGCTCGGACTCGAGCATCCCCGCCATCGTCCGGTACAGGCTTCGGGGATCCTCGCCCCAGCGGGGCTGCGACAGGTCGATCTCGCTGGGCCCGCGGTGCCCGTAGCGGGCGATGAAGGCATCCCACAGATCGACGAAGGCCGCGGTCCCCTCGGCGCCGCGCAGCGCCGCGCTGGCCTCACCGGGATCGTCCATCCGCAGGGCCTCGCTCAGCGCCGGCACCTCGCGGGCCACGTCCGCCATGTCGCCCAGCCGCAGGTCCATCTCGGTGGTCTCGCTGCCCTCGAGGCCGCGGACGATGGCCTCGGTCTCGGCCTCGCTGGAGAAGCCCGAGACCAGCCTGGCGAGCTGCCGGTAGGCGAACATCCCGGGCATCGCGATGCCGATGAAGTTGGGCAGCAGGAAGTCGAAGAGCACCGAGGCCCGCCGGCGCGCGTCGTCGAAGAGCGCGGCGGGATCGCCCCCCTGGGGCATGTCGGCCATGCGATCGGCGTGGAAGCGGTCGATCCTCCCCATGGTTCGCTCGCGGATGCGCTCCGGGCTCCACAGCAGCAGGGTCCCGAGCACCGACGGGAAGGTCTTTCGCCCCACGGACAGCGCGAAGGTGCGCAGGTTGCCGGGCGCCCGCCCGTCCTTGCGCTCGAACTCCGGGCGAGCCGCCACGCTCGTCACCAGCTCGGCCATCACCGGGTCGATCGCGGTGAGGCCACGGGGAACCAGGCGGGACCCGACCCGCCGCAGGAGCGCGGGCGTCAGGTCGGCGTAGATCCGCCCTCCGACGTGCTCCAGCACGCCCGAGGGCGCGTCGGCGCTTGGCTTGCCGAAGGGCAGCAGCCACCGCGCGAAGTCGAAGGCCAGGGGGGGAAAGGGATCCAGCATCACCTGGATGTGGTTGAAGCTGGCGTAGATCCGCAGGCCCTCGGCGCTGGGCTTCGGAGCCGGGAACAGCGTGGTGATCGCCCGCGTCTGCACGATGTACAGCTCCCCGTCCTGCAGACACCACTCGATGTCCTGGGGGGCGCCGCGCCGGGCTTCGATGGCCTCCGCGAGGGCGACCAGTCGCTCGATGGTGGCCGGGTCCAACGAGGGCTTCGACGCGCGCTCTGCGCCCACGTCGCGCTGCTCGGTGCCCCCCTCGGGCAAAGCCACGATCTCGATGGCCTTCGCCCCCAGCCTCTGCTCGATCACGGTCCGCGAGCGCCGGTCGAAGCGGAAGTTGTCGGCGTCCACGAGGCCCGAGACCAGCGCCTCGCCCAGCCCGTAGGACGCGTCGATGGACGCCACCTTGCGGTGCCCGGTGATCGGGTCCGCGGTGAACAGGATCCCCGAGACCTGCGAGGCGACCATGCGCTGCACGACCACCGACAAGCGGGCACCGGCCGATCCAAAGCCGTTCTTGCGCCGGTAGAGCACCGCCCGGTCGGTGAAGAGGCTGGCCCAGCAGCGGCGCACCGCGTCCAGAAGCGGGTCCACGCCGCGCACGTTCAGGTAGGTGTCCTGCTGGCCCGCGAAGGACGCTTCGGGCAGGTCCTCCAGCGTCGCCGAGGAGCGGACCGCCCAGCCCTCGCCACGGTCCAGCTCGCCGAAGGCCGCGCTGATCGCCGCGCCCAGCTCCGGGGGCATCGCAGTGGTGGTCATCGCCTCGCGGATGGCCGCGGCGCCCTCGCGCACGCCGGCCACGTCGTCGGCGTCCAGACCGTCGACCGCGACCATCCGCTCCGCGAAGCCAGGCACCGCCTGCACGAAGAGCTCGAAGGCCTCCGTCGTCACGCAGAAGCCGGGGGGCACCGGGGCACCGTCCCGCGTCATGGCACCCAGGTTCAGGCCCTTGCCGCCCACGCGAGGCAGGTCGTCGGGGCCGATGTCGGCGAAGGCCACCACCCAGGAATCGCTCACGGCTCGCCCCCAAAGAGGGTCAGGAAGTGGGTCACCACGCGATCGGCCTGCTCGTCCACGGGGCTCGCGGGCACGCCTCCCTGGACCACCGCGCTGACCTCGGCCAGGACCAGCCCGACGAAGGTCGCGACCTGGCGGGCCGGGTCGCCGGGGACCAGCGAGCCGGCGCTCTGAGCAGCCTCGAAGGTGGTCCGCAGCGCCGCGCGGGTGGTCTCGCCGCGGCTTCGGACCGCCAGCAGCGTCTCACGGCCCGCGCCGCTGGGGAAGAAGGCGGCACCGATGAGCCCCGGGTTCGCCGCCGCGAAGCCGAGGACGCGGCGCGCCACCGCCCGCAGGTCCTGCTCCAGGCCTTCGCTGCCCACCGTGAGCTGGCGCACGGCGTCCTGGCGCGGGCTCACCTGCTCGAAGAAGGCGGCGAAGAGGCCCTCGCGGTCACCGAAGATCCGAAACACGGTGACGGAGCTGACCTCCGCTTCGGCCGCGATGTCGGCGATGGTCGCGCCCAGCTGTCCGCGCTGACCCACCAGGGTGGCCATGGCTTGCAGCAGCCGCTCCCGAGCTCCTCCGGCGGGGGCGCGCACGGCGACGCCGCGGGCGCGCAGCGCCTCGCGCAAGGCGTCCTTGTTGGGAAAGCGGCGGTAGACCGTCGCGCGGGAGACCCCCGCGGCCTCGGCCAGGGCGGCCATGCCGAACTCGGCCTCGTCGGCGGAGAGGGCGGCAGCCGCAGCCAGGATGCGATCTTCGGCGGGGGATGACACGGAACGAAAGTAACAGCTTTCTAACGTCTCGTCTCATCGTAAAAGAGCGGGCGCACCCCCTCCTCGCCTCAGGGCAGGACGCACCTCACCCCGTCCCGGTCCATCTCCGCCATGCAGCGGTTGCACCGGTCACAGCGGGCGACGACGTCCTCCCCCTGCTCCAGCCGCTGCACGAAGTCGGGGTCCGAGATCAGGGCGCGCCCCAAGGCGACGAAGGGAAAGCCCGCCTCCATCGCCGCATCGATCGCGGCCTTCGACTCGATGCCGCCGAGCAGGACCACCGGCACGTCCACGGCGTCTCGGATCCGCTCGGCCCGGCCCTGGAAGAAGCTGGGGGCGAACTCGGCGTCCCGCAGGACGAAGGGACCGAAGAGCCGCAGCGCCAGGCGCTGAAGCGGGTGGGTCTCGACGGCGATCATGTCGGCCAGGGGGGCGAGACCCCGCAGCAGGAACATCGGGTTGATCTGCACGAGGCCGCCCGAGGGCACGATCGCGTCCACGTGGGCCTCGATGGCCTGAGCGACCTGCACCGCGTCGTCGGGGCTCAAGCCGCCCCGCACACCGTCCTCCAGGTTGGTCTTGGCGAGCACGGCGCCGGGGGCCTCCGCCCGGATGCGGCGGAGGACCTGGGTGGGCCAGGCCAGTCGCTCCTCCAGGGGCGCGCGGTGGAAGAGCGGCGAGAGCCACTGGCTGAAGAGGTAGCCGTGGCCCAGGTGCACCTCCACCGCGTCGAAGCCGCAGGCGAAGGCCAGGCGGGTCGCCCGCACGAAGGCTGCCTCGATGCGCTCCCGATGCTCCGCCTTCATCGGCCGCACCAGGGGCCGGCCCATCAACGCGCCGTAGCGGTTGAAGCCCCAGGAGGGGCCGCGGGGCTGGCCGATCTTTGAGAATCCGCCGCAGTGCGACAGCTGCAGGGAGGCCGCCCCGCCCGCCGCGTGCACCGCGTCCGTGAGCCGCTTCAGCCCCTCGCGCGCGCCGTCGTCGAGGAGCAGCTGCTCGCCGAAGGTGCGCCCCTCGGGCTCCACGGCCCCGTAGGCCACCGTCGTCAGGCCCACCCCCCGGCGCGCCAGGTCGCCGTGCAGCTCGATCAGGGCGTCGCCGGGCCGGCCGCCGGGGCTCATGCCCTCGTAGGTCGCTGTCTTGACGATGCGGTTGCGCAGCGTGAGGCCGCCGATCCGACCGGGGGTGAGCGCCTTCATCGGCCCCACCTGCGCCAGGCCGCGCCGAGGATGGCGTGCACCCCGCGCGGGGCGACGCTGCGGGCGAGGGCCGTGCTGTGGGCCTGCCAGCCGACGACGACCTCGGCCCGGTTCCGACGCATGCCCCGCAGGATGCTCCTGGCCACCGCCTCGGGCGCCATGCCGTGGCGCAGCATCAAGCCGGAGAGGCGATCCGTCAGGCCCTGATCGCTGGACTTGGCGCCGGTGAGGAAGCGCGTCGCGACGGCGCCCGGCAAGACCGCGGTGACCCCGACGGCCGTGCCCGACAGCTCGAGCCGCAGCGAGGCGGAGAGCCCGCGCACGCCCCACTTGCTCGCGCAGTAGGTGCTCTGCGACGGAATGCCCAGCAGCGCCGCGAGGCTGGAGAGGTTCACGATGTGCGCCTCGTCCTGGCGAGACAGCGCCGGCAGCAGCGCGCGGCAGCCGTAGGCCACGCCCTTGAGGTTGACGTCCAGCACCGCGTCGATCTGCTCGGGGCCCATGTCCGCCAGGGCGGCGTGCACCGTGAGCCCCGCGTTGTTCACCAGGATCGACGCGTCGGGGGTCGCTTCGGCCAGCCGCTGCCAGTCGGCCCAGGACGTGACGTCGGCCTCGAGCTGGACGCTGCCCACGCCGCTGAGGTCGACACCCGGCAGATCGGTGGCGACCACACGGCAGCCGATGGCCTCCAGCTCGGCGCAGACCGCCCGCCCGATGCCGCCTGCGGCGCCGGTGACGAGCGCGGTTCTGCCAGCGAAGGTGCGCACGGCAGGGATCCTACAGGCCCCCCGCGGCGCCAACACCGCGCGGCTCGACTGATCGCCAGCCCGCAGCACACCGTTCGGGGGACGGCGCCCCCCAGCTCCGCGGACGCTGGCGCGCGCCCCCGACCTGCCGTATGACTCCGGCGTGACGAAGCTCCTCCGAGCGCGGGCAGTCGAGTTGGAGAAGGCCGTGCGCGCGGACCCGCGCGCGGGGGTCGCAGCCGCGCGCGCGCTGCTGGACGAGCTGCAGGATCAGCCCGCGT
>JAJDAI010001243.1 GCA_029261955.1 Deltaproteobacteria bacterium
CACCTCGGGCAGCTCGACCAGGGCGGCGAAGAGCAGCTCGGCTTGCTGCTGCGGGCGCAGCGAGCCCAGGCCATCACCGCCCAGCCCCTCGCACAGGGGCGCCAGCAGCCGCGAGCACAGCCGCGCCAGGGCGCGGGTGACGGCGGAGGGGTCTCGGTAGGCGGGCATCGACTCCACGACCTCCCGGTACGGCGTGCCGGCCAGCAGGTTCACCAGCAGGCTCCGCTCGTCGGGCTCCAGCGCGCGCCAGCCCGTGGCCAGGGTCTGGCGCACGAGCAGCCGGGCGGCCCGCGCGCCGCCCTCCGAGGAGTCCGCGTCCGGTGGCGGAGGCAGGGGCTGCCCGCTCAGCTCCGCCTCCTGGAGCAGGGACGAGATCGCGCCGGGGTACATCGGCACGCCGCGCTTTGCGAGCACCAGCTCGACCCGCGAGGCCACCGGCCAGCCCGAGCGGCGCGCCAGGATCCGCACGACGTCCTCGCGGTCCCAGTTGCGCGGCGAGCGCGGCCCGTCCCCCCAGGAAGACAGCCCGTAGCGCGGCCACCGGGGCGAGCGCCCCGGGAAGGGCCGCGCAGACTCCTTCAGGAAGGCCACGACCTCGCGGTGGATGCGCTCGCGCTCCGCCCACTCGGGGTGGTGCCGCACGTTGAAGGCGTACTGCTCGCGCAGGGACTCCCGCGTCACCGACAGCCGCGAGTCGAAGCTGTGGTAGCGCACCTGCCCGTCGTCCATCTCCTCCTGGAGAAAGGCGTCGAAGGGCGTGCGCTTCGAGAAGGGGAAGCGCCCGTAGGCCCGCACGTCCAGGTTCGTGAACACGCGGTGGGCGAGGCTGTCCACGGACTCGGCGCTGCGATCGCCCAGCTCGAAGTAGACCGCGGGGTAGCGGCGGCTCAGGCGCGCCACCTGCGAGCGGGTGCGGGCCAGCAGGCCGCCCGAGGCGTTCAGCTGCCCGGCGCGGTGCGCGGCGATGCGGTCCAGCCAGGCTTCGTCGGTGGTGGCCATGGAGCTCCTTCCAGTGGGTCGCGGGTCCACTGGATGCGAAGGGCGGCGGGAACCGACTTTTTGCAGCTCCCCCGCGAGGCCGAGTCTACTCGACGACGAAGGGCACGGATTTCAGGACCTTGCCGGCCGGATCCGTGATGTCCACGCGCCAGCTTCCGCGGCCGAACACGGTCTTCGTGGACCAGGTGCGCCAGGTGGTCGACTTGACCTTCAGGTCGATGGTCCGCTTCAGCTCGTCGCCGAAGTAGTAGCGGTGCTGGATCCCCCGCGTGTGCCCCTGCGGGTTGTCGAAGCGGGTGAAGCAGTTGACCTTCGCGCCGTCGGCGAAGGTGTTCGACACGCCCGAGGGCTGGCGGTCGGCGATGGCCTTCGCGAGCACGACCTCCGTGACGGTCAGCGGCCCCAGCTCGCCCTCGGACACCGCGCTGGGGGGCGGCGTCGCCTTCACCACCTGGGCCGGCTCGGGCTCGGGCGCCGGCTCGGGGGTCAGCGGCTGAACGACCGCCTCTCCCTCGGGCAGGGGAGGCTGGGGAGGAGGAGCCGTCAGCGGGTCCTCGGGGTAGGCGCCCGGCGGGGGCGTGACGACCTCTTCCGGCGTGGCCGCGGGCTCGAGGGGGGCCTCGTCGCCTCCGCAGGCGGGCAGGAGCAGGAACAGGGACAGCAGCAGCAGGGTGGTTCGCATGAGAACGGCCGAGTCTATCGGAAGGAGTTGGGAGCTTCTGTTTGACCGACCCCCGCGGCCCGATTACCTTCCGCAACGACCGAGATATCCCTCCCGGAGGACGCGTTGGAATTCGATCTCTTTGGCCTCGGAAACGCATTGGTGGACGCCCTCGTCGTGCTCGACGAGCGGGAGCTGGTCCAGCGCCACGATCTCAAGCGCGGCACCATGCACCTCGTCAACGACGGCCGTTGGCAGGACGTCTTCGCCGAGGTGCGGACCGACGACGTGGAGATGCACCCCGGCGGCTCCTGCGCCAACGCGATCTCCACCGCCGCCCACCTGGGCGCCTCGAGCTCCTTCTGCGGGCTGGTGGGCACCGACTCGCTGGGCCAGACCTACGAGCACCGGCTCCAGGCCGCCCTCGGCGGGCACCACCACCTCGTGCGCCGTGACGAGGCGCCGACCGGCAAGTGCCTGAGCCTGATCAGCAACCAGGACGCCGAGCGCACCATGCTCACCGACCTGGGCGTGTCGATGAACCTGTCGCCCGACGAGCTGCCGCTGGACGCGATCGGCGAGTCGCGCTGGCTGCACGTGACGGGCTACCTGTTCACGGGCGGCAGCATGGGCGACGCGGCGCTGGCGGCCATGGACCGCGCCCTGCACGCGGGCACGCGCATCTCCATCGATCTGGGCGACACCTTCGTCATCGACCACTTCCGGGATCAGGTCGAGCACGTCATCGATCGCTACGCCGACCTCGTCTTCATGAACGAGGAGGAGGCGGGCGCGCTGGCGAAGGGGCACCCGCTCGACGCGATGCGAAAGCTCAGCCAGAACGTGGAGACGGTGGTCACGAAGCTCGGCCGCCGCGGCAGCCTCGTGCTGCACGAGGACAAGCTCATCCCCGTGGAGGCCTGCCTGGTCGAAGCCCTGGACACGACCGGTGCAGGCGACGCCTACGCGGGTGGCTTCCTCTACGGCCTGACCCGCGGCTGGTCCATGCACCGCTGCGGTCGCCTGGCCTCCGAGGTCGCCGCGATGACCGTCGGCCAGGTCGGCGGCGTGGTCCGCGATGTGGGCCTGCTCCGCGACGTCGTGACGCGCCACGAGGCCGCCGAGGCCTGACAGCTCGCAGACAGAACCGCGAAGGCCGACCCGGCAGCCCGGGTCGGCCTTCGTCGTTCTGGCGCTCGAGGACCCCAGAACGCGAAACGGCCGGCCCTACCAGGGGGCCGACCGCTTCGAGTTGCGTTGGCAGGTCCGAAGACCCGCCGCTGCTCACATGGCGCTGTCGTCGTCG
>JAJDAI010001244.1 GCA_029261955.1 Deltaproteobacteria bacterium
GCAGCGCCTTGAGCTTGTCCTCGCTCGCCTCGGCCACGCCCAGGCAGAAGCGCACCTCGGAGGTCTGCTCCTCGCGCACATCGGACAGCAGCTCGAACTTGTCGGCCAGCAGGGCCACGCCCTCTTCCGCGCGGTCGTCCAGCTTCGCGGTCAGCAGCAGCGGCTCGTCGGTGATGAGGTGGACCTCGGCCTCGGCGAAGGTCTTCGGGAAGACGGTCACCTCGATGCTGCCGAGCATGTCCTCGAAGGTCACGAACGCCATCCGCTCGCCCTTCTTCTTCGTGATCACGACCTTCATGGCCGAGACGATCCCGGCCAGCTTCACGACGTTGTCCCCGCGCAGATCGGGCAGGCCCGCCGTGGTCGTCGTGGTGAAGGACGCCACCTCCGCCGAGTAGGCGTTCATGGGGTGGCCGGTGATGTAGAAGCCGAGGGCCTCCTTCTCGCGCTTGAGGCGCTGGCGCTCGGGCCACTCCTGAAGCGTCGGCACGTTGAGGCGCCCCGCGCCCGCGCCCGCCGCCGCGAAGAGGCCGACCTGGCCGGAGTTCTTGTCCTCCGCTTGCCGCTTCGCGTAGTCGATGAGGCGGTCCAGCGACTCGTGCAGCGAGCGCCGCGTGTAGCCCATGGAATCGAAGGCGCCGCACTTGATGAGGGCGTCCAGCGCGGACTTGTTGACCTTCTGCGGGGGCAGGCTCGTCAGGAAGTCCTCGATGCGCTCGAACCCGCCCTTCGCCTCGCGGGCCTCCAGGATCGCCTCGATGGCGCCGTCGCCCAGGCCCTTCACCGCGGTCAGCCCGAAGCGGACCTTCTCGCCCACCACCGCGAACTGCAGCACCGACTCGTTGACGTCCGGCGGCAGCACCTCGATGTCGTGCTT
The DNA here is from genome assembly GCA_029261955.1 of Deltaproteobacteria bacterium. GTDB lineage: Bacteria > Myxococcota_A > UBA796 > UBA9615 > UBA9615 > CALCXL01. The sequence goes on from JAJDAI010001244.1 coordinate 878, forward strand.
GCGCGCGTCGTCGATGCCCTGGAGCACCTTGTCGCTGTTGGACGATTCGATGGTCAGGAGCGACGCGTAGAACTCGGCGGGCAGGTGCGCCTTGATCCAGGCGGTCTGGTAGGCGATGAGGCCGTAGGCCGCGGTGTGCGACTTGTTGAAGCCGTACTTCGCGAACTCCGACATCAGGTCGAAGACCTCCGACGCCTGCTCCTCCGACACGCCCTGGGCCACCGCGCCCGCGGTGAACTGCACCCGGTGCTCGGCCATCAGGTCGAGCTTCTTCTTGCCCATCGCGCGGCGCAGGATGTCCGCTTCGCCGAGGCTGTAGCCGCCCATCTTCTGGGCGATCTGCATGACCTGCTCCTGGAAGACGATCACCCCGTAGGTGTCGCCCAGGATCTCCTTGAGCATGTCGTGCGGGTAGGTGACCCGCTCGCGGCCGTGCTTTCGCTCGACGAAGGCCGTGTGCATGCCCATGCCCATGGGCCCGGGCCGGTACAGCGCGGCGACGGCGATGATGTCTTCGAAGCGCGTGGGGCGCAGGCCGCGCAGCAGCTCGCGCATGCCGCTGGATTCCAGCTGGAACACCCCGAGCGTGTCGCCCTTCGCCAGCAGCCGGTAGACGTCCTTGTCGTCCAGCGGCACCTCGTTGAAGGCCAGGAAGGTGTAGTCGGTCTTGCCGGCCGCCCGCGCCATGTCGAGCGCGTTCTTGACCTGGGTGACGGTCTTGAGCCCCAGGAAGTCGAACTTGATGAGTCCGATCTCCTCGGCGTACTTCATGTCGAACTGGGTGACGACGGGGTCGGTGTCGCTGGAGCCCTTCGACAGGGGCGTGTAGAGCCGCAGGTCGTCGTCGGCGATGACCACGCCCGCGGCGTGCACGGAGCTGTGGCGCGTGGTGCCCTCGAGCCCCAGGGAGATGTTGATCAGCCGCTGGTAGCGCGGGTCCTCCAGCATCAGCGTGCGGATGCGGGGCTCCTGCTCCAGGGCCTGGGGCAGGGTGATGCCGAGCTGGTCGGGGATCAGCTTGGCGATCTTGTCGACGTCGCTGAAGGAGAGGGCCATGACCCGGCCGACGTCGCGCAGCACGCCCTTCGCCAGCATCTTGCCGAAGGTGATGATCTGGGTGACCCGCGTCGAGCCGCCGTAGGCGTCGTTGACGTACTTGATGACCTCGGTGCGGCGGTCCTGGCAGAAGTCGACGTCGACGTCCGGCATCGACACGCGCTCGGGGTTCAGGAAGCGCTCGAACAGCAGGTTGTAGGGGATCGGATCGATGTCCGTGATCCGCAGCGAGTACAGCACCAGGCTGCCCGCGCCCGAGCCACGGCCCGGCCCCACCGGGATGTCCTGCTCCTTCGCCCAGTTGATGAAGTCGTAGACGATCAGGAAGTAGGCCGCGAAGCCCATCTGCTCGATGATCTTCAGCTCGATCTCGTTGCGATCGCGGTACTCCGCCTCGACCTCTTCCCAGGGCCGGTCGCCGGTGTGGTGGTTGCGCACCACCTTCAGCCGCACGGCCAGGCCCTCGGCCGCCAGCTCGCGCAGCACCTCCTCGGGGGTGCGGCCCCCCAGGCCTGGGTAGACGGGGAAGCGGTAGTTGCCGAACTCGAACTCGAAGCTGCAGCGCTCGGCGATGGCGACGGTGTTGGCCAGCGGCTCGTTCGCGCCCTCGAAGAGCGCGTGCATCTGCTGCGGCGTCTTGAGGAAGAACTGGTCCGTCGGGAAGCGGAAGCGGAACTCGTCCTCGAGCGTATTGCTCATGCCGAGGCACTGGAGGACCTCGTGGTGGAAGGCCCGGTCCTGCGTGGCGTAGTGCACGTTGTTGGTGACGACGCAGGGGATGCCGAGCTCCGCACCCAGCTCGATCAGCTGCTCGTTGATCTTGCGCTGGTCCGACTCGCCATCGACGGCGCCGGGCAGGCTGCCCCAGCCCAGATCCATCAGTTCGAAGTAGTAGTTCCCCTCCCCTGCGAGCTCGCGGTGCCACAGCGCCGCTTCGCGGGCCTCGTCCACCTTGCCGCGGGCGAGCAGCCGGCCCATCTCGCCGCGCAGGTCGCCCGACAGCAGGATCAGGCCGCTCTGGATGCGCTCCCGCTGCTCCTCGAGCAGGCCCTTGTCGATGCGGGGCACGAAGTGCCGCCCCGTCAGGTAGGCCTCGGTGAGCAGGTGGTTGAGCGCGACGTAGCCGTCCTGGTTCCGGATGAGGGCGACCAGCCGGAAGTTCTCCCGCGCCTTGTTCTTCTCCAGCCGCGATCCCGGGGCGACGATCAGCTCGGCGCCGATCACCGGGTGGATCCCCTCCTTCTGGCAGGCCTGGAAGAAGGCGACCGCGCCGAAGAGGTTCATCTCGTCGGTGATGGCCAGGTGGCTCATCCCGAGCTTCTTGGCCTGCTTGACGTAGGCCTTCGGGTCGCCGTGCGCGCCGAGCAGCGAGTACTGCGTCTTGACGTGCAGGTGCGCGAACACCGGTGCTTCGCTCATGGGGGATCCGGGGTCTGCGAGGGGGCGGGACTGTATCACGCGGGCCGGGCCGTTCCAGGGCGCGGCTGGGGTGCCGGTCTTGGCTCGATCACCTCCCTCCGCGCGCCGCTCGCTACGATCCCGCACCACCCACCCCGGACCGCCATGAGCCCCGTCGTCCAGCTCGCCATCGATCAGCTCGCCGCCTACAACGCGGCCGACCTGGACGGCTTCTGCCGCTGCTACCACCCCGAGGTCGTCGCGCTGGACGCCGAGGGCCAGGTCACCATCGAGGGCATCGAAGCCTTCCGGGAGCGCTACCGGCCCCTGTTCGAGCGGGGCAACTTCGGCGCGACCGTGGACCAGCGGCTGAGCGCGGCGAACCACGCCGTCGACTCGGAGCACTTCTGGCGCGTGGGCCCGGACGGGGTCCGCACCGAAGGCGACCTGCTGGTGCGCTACACGGAGCGCGACGGGACCATCGCCGTGGTGCAGTTCCTGCGCTGAACCCCGCGGCGGCGGGGGGCGTGCCTCGGGGATCGCCGCGTGTTAGAGGTCCCCTGTGACGCGCTGGCTCCTCCCGATCCTCCTGCTCTCCTGGGCCTCCCCGGTCTTCGCCGAGGAGGTCGATCGCGCGGATCCGGTGGCCGTCGCGCTGCACGCCTCGGAGATCCACGAGCTGCACTGCGGGGAGGCGAAGCGCGACGACCTCAGCGCGGCGGGCTCCTCCATCGCCGCGGTGGGCCAGGCCCTGACGATCGTGGACGACGGCGTGCGCCGGTCCCGCGAGCCCTCCTTGCTCTACTGGCGTGGCCTGCTCGCGAGCTGCGTGGGCCGGCGGGACCAGACGGTCGCGGACCTCGCGGCCTTTCTCGACTCGACGGACGAGGGTGGCGAGTTGGACGCCCTGAGGCGCGACGCGCAGCGCCGCCTCGACCGGCTCCAGGCCCGCAAGACGGGGCGCGGAGCGGACCCGCGGATCGGCCCGGCCCTCGGGCTCGGGGTGGCCTTCGGCTCGGCCTCGGGCGCCGCCGCCGGGCTCGCTGGCTGGCAGTTCGAGCTGCTCGAGCAGGCCCGGACCACCTGGGTGGATCCCGGCCTGGAGCGGGGCGAGTACCCGAACGTGCAGGCTCAGGGCGAGGCGGCCGCGCTGCGCACCAACGCGCTCATCGGCCTCTCCGCGGGGCTCGCAGCAGCCGCGGTCATCGCGCCCCTCGTCGCCGCGACGGCGCCCCGGCGGGCCTCGGGCCGGGCGGCGGTGGTGATCGTCCCGTCCCCGGGCGGCCTGGCCGTGGTGGGGGCGATGTCGTGGTGAGGCTGCTCCCCCTGCTCCTGCTGCTCGCCGCCTGCTCCTGGGACCTGGGCCCCGAGGACGCCACCTGCTGGGACGACGGAGGCTGCCCGGCCGGGCACCACTGCGAGGGCGCGGGCGACGAGCGCGGATCCTGCCGCGAAGACCGGGACGACGACGACGCCACCCCGGACGACGACGACTCAGCGGACGACGACGACGCCACCCCGGACGACGACGACACCACCCCGGACGACGACGACGCCACCCCGGACGACGACGACGACGTGGACGACGACGACGCAGCGGACGACGACGACAGCACCCCCGATCCCGAGGTC
>JAJDAI010001245.1 GCA_029261955.1 Deltaproteobacteria bacterium
TTGGGGTGGTAGTCCCCCGCCCAGCCGCCGGAGTCGTCCCAGCTGTCGTGCCAGAGCTGCTCGCCGTCGGCCTCGACCTTCCAGTAGCCGCCGTCGGGGGCCTCGGAGAAGCGCTGGTTGACGAAGCGCCGGGTGTCCGCCTCCTCCACCAGACTGAAGAGGCCCTCGTATTCGCCGTCGAGGCAGAGCCGCGCGTGGTTGGCGCGGGGCGCGACGAGGCCGAACTGGTTGGACAGGCGCTGGGACAGGACCTCGCGGAGGTAGGACCCGTCGGCCCCCTCGCGGGCGATGAGGTTGAAGGTCTGCTGGTCGCCGATCTTCTCGTCCTGCCCGAACTCGTCCAGGGAGATCTTGTAGGACGGCTTCCGGGCCAGCTCCCGATCCACGCAGGCCTGCACGCCCTCGGGGCGCGGCGTCTCGCCGTCGAAGAAGAGCGCGTAGATGGTGGTTCGGCCCCGGAAGCGCGCGCCGATGGAGGCGTAGACCTCCCCCTGGAAGATCAGCGTCGCCTCGGTGTACTCGTGCTCGACGCGCTCGGGGTCGAGGTGCTGGTCGATCTCCCAGAGGTTGTCGGCGTAGGCCTTGGCGTTGGCGCAGAGCTGCGCCCAGGACGCGTCCGAGAACTGGAGTTCGAAGAGCGGCAGCGCGTCCTCGGCGAAGAGCGCGTCGCCCTCGCTCTCGTCGATCGGGCTGACGTAGGGCGGGTTGTGTCCGGCCGGCATGCTGCAGGTGTCGGAGCCGGGCACGCCCTCCGAGGGCGGCAGGAACTCGTCGGGATCCTGCACGCAGGCGCCGAGGCCGAGCAGGCTTCGGAAGGCAGCAGGCAGGTCGAATTCGCGCACGTTCATCCAGGCTGGGGTCCGCGGGAACCCCATGGTAGGTCCCGAACGCGCGGAACGCACCGGGTGACAGCTCGCCCTGGATTCCATCGCGGCTGGTCCTACAGGGCAACTGCGCTACCTTGCGGTGCAGCCGAGCCGTCGGTGGCCCCCGTCTCCGCGGCCCGGATCGGACCTCCTCATCGTGGAGCGGGACAACGCGAGCACCCTGCCCGAGCCGGCCTCTCCCCCGCAGCCTGCCGCTGGCTGCGGCTGGCCTGCTGCTGGCTGCCCTGCTCGCCGCCCCCCCGGCGGTCGCGCAGAACCCGCACTTCGACTCCCTCTTCTGGCAGCCCGACCTGTCCAACGGCTTCTCGGACCCCGCCTTCATCAAAGCCCAGGTCGAGCGCGCCGCCCGGGCCGGCACCCGCAACCTCGTCCTGCAGTGGCTCGGCCGTGGCCGCGACGACGTGCTCGACCACCCCGCAGACCCCGTCCGGGTCCTGCTCGACGAGGCGGAGGCCCGCGGGCTGAGCGTCTGGCTGGGGACCTGGGAGAACCCCGCGATCTGGACCACGAGGCAGCCGAACCTGATCGCCTGGAAGCGGGCGATGGTGGTCGGCACCGCCCTCGCCACCCGCGCCGCGGAGCGCTACGCCGCCCACCCCGCCTTCGCCGGCTGGTACTGGACGCCCGAGGCCGTCTGGTGGGACCCGCCCGACCCCGACGTGCTCGAGCGCCTCACGGCCACGACAGCCGAGGGGGTGGCGCACTTGAAGGCGCTCAGCGGCCACCCCGTAGCCATCGCGCTGGGCCCCGGGGGGCGGGGTGAGGCCAACCTGCTGCCCCTGTCCTGGTGCCGCTACCTGCAAGGCTCCGGCGCGGACGTCGTGGTGGTCATGGACGGGATCGGCAGCGCCCACCTGGACCTGATGCTCGCCCCGGCGCTCTACGACGTGATGTTCCGCTGCGCCGAGCGCGCCGGCGCCACGCTCTGGGCGGACATGGAGCTCTTCGGGCCAGGCGGGGCCGCCCCGAACCTGCGCCGACTCCAGGCCCAGTACACGGTCGCGCGGGAGGGCGCCTCGCAGGTCGTCGGCTTCGACCTGAGCCACCACCTGGCGCCGGGCACCGTGGGCGAGCGCTTCTGGCGCGGCGAGCGCGCGCGGGCCGATCCGCTCCCGGTGCAGCTGGTCGGCAACCCCGCCCTGCCCTGGGAGGACGGCACGCTCTTCCCCCGGGTCGACGCCGTGCTCCCCGCCCCGACGCGCGTCGACCGCGTGGAGCTGGTCCTCCGGGGCACCCAACCGCACGGGGTGCTGATCAACGGGCTGAACGGCGGCGTCCACGAGCTGGGCGAGCTGAGCGCGGAGCACGGCCCGGGGCGCGACGAGTGGACCTGGGTCTGGCAGACGGACGGCGTGGCGCCCGTCGTGAACGGGCTGCGGCTTCGGTTGAAGGCCCGCCAGCTCGCGCCGCTCGTGGTCGAGGTGCGGGTCTTCGGCGCGCCCTGAGCGGGGTTACTTGCGCTCGAGCTCTTCGATCAGGCCCTCGATCTGGTCCTCCAGGTCGAGCACCACCTCGTCGAACTCCTCCATGGGAGGCTTCTCGGCCGCGGCGCTGCGCCGCAGCTCCTCGAGCAGCTCGGAGGTGGAGAGCAGCCCGGCCGCCATGTTCGCCATCGTGCGCGTGAACAGCAGCTCGCGGCGCGTGAAGCCGTGGATCTCGCGGCGGGTCGTCAGGCTCAGGGTGCCGACGACCGCCTCGCGCACGAAGAGCGGGAAGACCAGGGCCGAGCGCAGGTCGACGGACGTGATGAAGTTCTGGACCTCCTGCATCTCGGGGTCCTTGCGCACGTCCTCGATGAGCACCGTCTCGCCCTCTTCGAGGCAACGGCGCACCTCGGGGTACTTGCGCAGATCCACCTGGCGGTGCTTGAGGTTGGCGTCGTCGTGGCTGGCGACCACGAAGGCCTCGTCGGCCTTCACGCCGACCAGCAGCACGTTGCAGCGGTGCACCGGGATGAGCTGGGAGATCCGCCGCACGAGCACGTAGAGCGCGTCCTGGGTGGGCAGGGAGCTGGCCATGGCCTCGCTCACCTCGATCAGGACGTTCATGTCCGCTTCGTACACGCCGTCCATCCCCCCGGGCAGGCCGTCAGTGGTCGTTCGCACGCGGGTCGACACGTGGCTGTCTTCGTCCTCGTCCAAGATCGGCGCGGCTTCGTCCGCCACCGACAGCATCAGGTCCGGGAGATCGAAGGTCTCACCCTGTGCGGAGCGCCGCAGCCGGCGGAGCCGGTGGACGAGATCCGCGGCGACGAGGGGCTGACCGACCACGTCGTCGGCTCCACCCTCGAGGGCGAGCGCGACGGCCTCTTCGTTCAAGTTCTCGAGGACGACGAGGACCGGGCGGTCGCTGGTGCGCGGGTCGGCCCGCAGCTGGCGAACGACCGCCGCCGGGCCGCCGCCGGGCAGGTCGTGGGACAGGACCACGACGTGGGCTCCGAAGAGGCCCACTTCCTCCGGAACGAGCGTCCAATCCAGGGATTCCTGAATTTGAAAGCCGTGGCCGTCGAGGCTGGAGCGCACCGACCGGTTGAGATCCGGGTCAGAAGCCGCAAGGTAGATTTTGGTCTTCGATTCCATGGCCGCCGCTGCGTCGCCCCTCGAAGAATGCAGGCAAGCCACACGGCGAGCCCTGGGAAAGGCAATGTACCAGCGTTCGGCCCCAACCACGAAATGGCCTCATGGCAGAAACCGACCTCCCGATGCCCACTGAGTTCAGCAAAGAGACCATCAACGAGATTCTCTTGTGGCGTCTGGCAAACCCGAAGCCCGGGGTCGCCTACTACGCCGAGGAGCCCGCGGGGGGCTTCCGGGCCGTGCACCACGACGAAAACCGGCGCGAGACGCTCGCCGTCGCCTCGGGTCTGCGGCAGCACGGCCTGGTGCGCGGGGATCGCGTCGCCATCCTCGCCACCACGCGCCACGAGTGGGTTCGCTGCGACCTCGCGAACCTGATGCTCGGGCTGGTGACCATCGGCATCTACCCCACCTGCACGCCCGACACGGTGGGCTACCTGCTGTCGCACAGCGGCGCGCGGGTGCTGGTGGTGGAGACGCAGGCCCACCTCGACGGCCTGGTCGAGGCGCTGCAGGGCGAGCACGCGGTCGAGGCCATCTTCACGATGGAGCCGGGCCTGACGCCGCCCGAGGGCTTCGGGATCCCCGTGCACGATCTCGAGGCGCTCACCGCCACCGGGCGACACGAGCTGCTCCAGCGCGGCGACGAGCACCTGCTGGAGGAGGCCCGCAAGGCCGAGCCCGACGACCTCGTGACCATCGTCTACACCTCGGGCACGACCGGGGAGCCGAAGGGCGCGATGCTCACGCACCGCAACCTCTTCCACGTCAGCGACTCCGTGTCCCGGATGCTGCCCTTCGACGATCAGGACCGGTCGATCGTCTACCTGCCCCTCGCCCACATCCTCCAGCGCTACACCGTCTACCTGGGCCTGCGCACCGGGGCCTCGGCGCACTACCTCAGCGAGATCCCGCGCCTGGGCGAGGTGCTCGAGGAGGCCAAGCCGACCATCCTGGCCGCCGTGCCCCGGGTCCTGGAGAAGGTGCACAGCAAGGCCATGGCGAAGGCCGAGAGCCTGAACCCGCGCCAGCGTCGTGTCTTCCATTGGGCCTTCGCGCTGGGCCACGTGGTCGCCGCGTCGAAGCGCGAGGGGCTGGCCATCGGCTGGTGGATGGCCATCAAGCACCGCGTCGCGGACCGGCTGGTGCTGAGCAAGGTGCGGCAGAAGCTCGGCGGCCACGTGAAGTACGTGGTCAGCGGCGGCGCGCCCCTGGCCCCGCACCTCTCGGAGTGGTTCCACGCGGCGGGCCTGCTGGTGGTGGAGGGCTACGGCCTGACCGAGACGGCGGCTCCGGCGACCGCGTCCACGCCGGACGCCTACCGCTTCGGCACCGTGGGGCGGGCGATCCCCGACACCGACGTCCAGATCGCGGAGGACGGCGAGATCCTGGTCAAGGGGCCCGGCGTCTTCACCGGCTACTTCGACAACCCCGACGCGACCGAGGCGGCCTTCACCGACGACGGGTACTTCCGCACCGGCGACATCGGGAACCTGGACGCCGATGGCTACCTGCGGATCACCGACCGCAAGAAGAACATCATCATCACGGCCGGCGGCAAGAACGTCGCCCCGCAGCCCATCGAGAACCTGCTCAAGGAGCACCCGCTCATCGGCCAGGCGATGGTGGTGGGCGATCGGCAGCCCTACCTGGTGGCGCTGCTCACGCTCGATCACGAGGTGCTGCCAGCGTGGGGCGCCGAGCGCGGCCTGGCCGACTGTTCGACCGAGGCGCTGGCCGAGCACCCCGAGATCCTCGCGGCCCTGACCCTGCACGTCGACGCCGTGAACCAGCAGCTCGCCCGCTACGAGAGCCTGAAGACCTGGCGGCTGCTGCCGGTCGCTTTTGTCCCCGAGAACGGGTACCTGACGCCGACGCTCAAGCTGAAGCGTCGCTCCATCGTTCAGGACTTCGGGGATGTCATCGACGCCCTCTACCTCTAGACCATATGGAGTGACCGACTCCGATTCGCAGCCACCAAGCTGGTGGTTGAACAAGCGCGGGTTGTCGCAGAACGA
>JAJDAI010001246.1 GCA_029261955.1 Deltaproteobacteria bacterium
GACTACCACCGGCAGTGGCTGGGCCTCGATGAGCTCGACTCCCTCATCAAGGACCCCAACGTCTACGGATACTGGAACACGATGATGCGGGGGTCGATGGCCGAGGAGCCCATCCGCTTCGTCGAGACCGTCGTCTTCGACCAGGAGGGCACGCTCGACGCGCTGCTCACCACGCCGGGGACCTGGGTCGACAGCCGCATCGCGCCGCTCTACCAGGTGGACTCGCCGCCGGACGAGGAGTGGGTCTGGGTCGACCTCGATCCCACGCAGCGGGCCGGCCTGTTCACGCAGACGGGCTTCCTGTCGGTCCACGCGCACGCGTCCTACCCCTCACCCATCCAGCGCGGCCACTTCCTGCTGGACCGGGTGCTCTGCCTGCGTCCGCCGCCGCCGCCGGACAACGAGAACTTCTTCCCGCCGCTGCCGGCGGACGACCCCAACGCGACCAACCGCGAGCGCTTCGAGGCGCGCACCGCCGCGCCGGCCTGCCAGCAGTGCCACAGCGCGATGGACCCCCTCGGCTACCCCTTCGAGTCGCTCGATGGCATCGGCCAGTTCCGCAGCACCGACGCGGGGCAGCCCGTGAACACGGTGAGCGAGCTGGTGGGCACGGACGTGGACGGCGAGGTCCTGGACGTCGTCGATCTGATGGACGCGCTGGCCGGGAGCGTGCAGGTCGAGCAGTGCTACGCGCTGCATTGGTTCCGCTACGGCATGGGCCGCACCGAGCGGTCGGTCGACCAGGAGGCCATCCAGCAGATCGCGGACCAGTTCGTGGACGAGGGCGGCGACATCAAGGAGCTGCTGGTCGCCATCGCGGGCACCGAGCGCTTCCGAACGCGGCTCGAAGTGGTCGAGGAGGAGGAGTGATGGGCGGGTCCAACAAGTTCACGCGGCGCACGTTCCTGGCCGGAGCCGGGGCAGGCGCTGGCTCGCTGTTCCTGCCCTCGCTGCTGCCGGCCGGCGGCGGGGAGCCCAACCCGCGCCTCTTCTTCGTCTACACGATGCAGGGCGTCGTCTACCCGAGCTGGTCCATGCGGCCGAGCGGGCAGCCGGAGGACCAGGACTGGGAGTTCGATCTGAACTCCGTGAGCGAGAACGACTGGAGCGACAACCTCCGGCCGCTCTACCGCCACCGCAACAAGCTGGTCTGCCTGGACAACCTGGCGCTGCACTCGGCGCTCAAGGACATCACCTTCGACCAGCACCAGCTGGGGCAGAACCACTCGCTGACGGGCTCGAACATCATCCCCGTGGCCTCGGCGACCGCCGTGGCGTCCTCGCCGTCGGTCGATCAGATCATCGGTGCGGCGGTGGCGCAGCCCGGGCAGTTCCCGACGCTGGAGCTGACGGTCGGTGGCTTCACCGAAGGGGGCGTGCACTACGACCTGAACACCCGCGCCCTGCACCTGGAGCCGGACCCGCGCGTCGCCTGGGCCCGCATCTTCCAGCAGGGCGACGACGCCGTGACCTACGGGCCCTACGCGTCGAAGCTGGCGGGTCACCAGGGGGACGTGCTCGAGCTGGTGGCCGCCCGCTACGAGACGCTGCGGCCGCGCATGGGGCTCGCGGATCGGCGCAAGCTCGAGATCCACCTGGACCTCATTCGGGACACCCAGTACCGACTCGCGAACCCCATCGAGTGTGCGGCGCCGGACGCCCCCGACACCGAGAACCTCTGGGGCAGCTCGCCCCAGGAGATCTACGAGCGCACGCTCCAGTCGAACCGCGACCTGCTCGTGGCCGCGCTGGCCTGCAACCTGAGCCCGGTCGCTTCGCTGCAGCTGACGTCGATGCCCGCGCCGATGATCGGCCTGCCGGAGGTCGACCTGCACTTCGAGTACGCGCACCAGGTGCCCAACTCGCAGGCGTCCCGGGACATCTACACGGACTACGGTCGGCTGCACGCGCAGCAGGTCGCGGAGCTGCTCGACCTCATGGATTCGATCCCCGAGGGCAACGGCACGCTGCTGGACAACTGCCTCGTCGTCTTCCTGTCGGAGATGGGCGACCCCGGCCACGAGCTGGCTCGCTACAACGTCACGCTGGCCGGTGGGCTGGGCGGTCGGATCCAGACCGGCCGCTACGTGCACTACGCCAACACGACCCCCATCGCCTCGGCCTGGTACGGCCCCACGAGCGGCAAGTCGCACCACCACCTGCTGGTCTCGCTGGCGCAGAAGATGGGCCTCGACATCGACGCGGTGGGCCTGCAGGCGCTGGAAGCGGACGATGGGTCGACGCTGGACCTGACGGGGCCGCTGGCGGAGCTGTAGGGCTCGATGTCCTGACCCCCCGCTGCGAGCAGAAGCCACAGGCCTCTGCCAAGGAACCCGCAGGGTTCCCCCTGGCCCCCGCCGATGCTCCAGTCCGCGTCGAGCCGCCACGGCGAGGCGGCCTTTCTGCGCGAGCGGCTGCGGATCTTCGGGCGGATCGCGTCGGGGCTGACCTTCGTCTTCGTCGCGCTCGTGGCGCTGCTGGGGGGCGCGTCCTGGTGGACCTCGCCGCAGGGGCTGGGTGCCCTCATCGTGGCGGTGTCCTTCGGCACGCTGGCCTTCCTGGGACCCAATCGCGCGGCGCCGGGGCTGCGGGTGCAGGAGGCGATCGTCGTGGTGGTCGCGACGATCGGCTGCGGCGTGCACGGGTGGCTCGGCGAGAGCGCGGCGGCGACCCGCTTCGATGCCGTGCTCGCCCTGGGGCAGATCCTCGTGGTCCGCGCGGTGCTCATCCCCTCCAGCTGGAAGCGCACCGCGACCCTCGGCGCCGTCGCGGCCCTGCCCGTGGTGCTGCC
>JAJDAI010001247.1 GCA_029261955.1 Deltaproteobacteria bacterium
CTGGGCGACTTCGACGGCGACGGCGTTTCGGATGTGGCCATCGGCATCCCCAACCACGGCGGCGGCGACGGCGCGGTGGACGTCTACGGCGGCACAGCGGACGGGCTCAGCGGCGAGCCCATCGCTCACCTGGAGCACGTCGACGGCGCGGGCTCGCTCTTCGGAACAGCGGTCGCGGGCCCCGGCGACGTGAACGGCGACGGCTTCGCGGACGTGCTCATCGGCGCGCCCTGGTGGGGCGACACCTGCCGCTGCGGCTGGGTCGGCCTGCGGCTGGGCGGCCCCTCCAACGGCGTCGACGAGGGCTGGAGCTTCGGGTCGGAGCAGGACCAGGCGATGCTCGGCGAGGCGGTGGCCTCCGCCGGCGATGTGGACGGCGACGGACACGCGGACTTCCTCTGGGCGGCGCCGCGCTGGACCGAGGGCTCCGAAGGCGAAGGCACCGTTGGCCTCGTGCGCGGCGCGACCGACGGGACCGTCGGCTGGAACCCCTGGGGCGAGTTCGGGGGGGAGACCGCGGTGCGGCTCGGCAGCGCGCTGGCGGCCGCGGGCGACGTGGACGGCGACGGCTTCGCGGACGTCGTGGTGGGCGCGCAGGGGCACAGCCAGGACTTCACCGCCGAGGGCTCCATCCGCCTCGTGCGCGGGGGCCCGGCTCCCCTGTCCGCGGTGCCCGACGTGCTGATCGAAGGCGAGCAGGAGTGGGCGTCGATGGGCGAGTCCATCACCTCTGCCGGCGACCTCAACGGCGACGGCTACGGCGACGTCGTCGTGGGCGAGCCCGACCACGCCATCAGCTTCTCCGGCCAGGGCCGGATCCACGTCTTCTACGGCGGCAGCGCCCCGCTCGACGATCCCGAGGTGTTCGAAGGCGGCGAAGAGGACCAGCTGGGCATGGCCATCGGCGGCGGCTCGGACGTGAACGGCGACGGCTACGACGACCTGCTCATCCAACGCGGCGGCAACGCCACCATCCCACCCACGGTCGGCCTGCACCTCGGCGGCCCCTCGGGGCTCGATCCCGAGGCGTCCTGGGGCTTCGCCGACCCATCCGGGGCGGTGTGGCTGGGGCCGTCCATGAACTCCTCCCACGCGGCGGTGCTGGGCGACCTCGACGGCGACGGCTTCGGCGACCTCGTCGTCGGCAGCCCGGAGTGGGACGCGACCGGCGGCACGGTGCAGATCTTTCGCGGAGGCCCCGAGGGGCCGGCGGAGGCGCCCGATGTGGTGCTCAGCGCCGACGACGCCTGGTTCGGCTTCGCGATGGCGGCGGGCGGGGACCTGGACGGCGACGGTCGCTCCGATCTGGTCATCGCGTCTCCGGGACCCTGGCGCGAGTCGGACGACACCGAGGAGTGGGGAGCTGCCTACATCGAGGTCTGGTACGGCGCGGACGACTTGAGCGACCTCGGCGACGCCGACTGGAGCGTCACCCTGCCGGCGGCGGACTCGCCGTGGATCTGGGCCCTGTCCTCCTCCGGCGACCTGAACGGCGACGGCTACGCGGACCTGCTGATCGGGGACTCGAGCTTCCAAGCGCGGGGACGCAGTTTGATCTGGTTCGGCGGCGAGGGCGGGCTTTCGCAGGAGCGCGAGGCATACGAGCCCAACCCGGGCTTCAGCTACGGCCTCGGCGTGACCTCCGAGCTGGATCTGGACGCCGACGGGCGCTCCGACGTCGTGATCTCGTCGCCGGACGAGGAGTCCCTGAGCTGCCCCAACGTGGAGGCCAACGGCCAGCTCTTCGTCTACCTGGACGGCCGGCTGCCGGGATCGAGCTTCGACCAGCGGATCTGCGCCCAGCTCGACAACGAGCTGCTCGGGCGGCGGCTGGCGAGCGCTGGGGACGTGGACGGGGACGGCTTCACCGACCTGCTGATCGGCACGACCGAGTCCTTCGGCGGCACGGTCCGCACCGTCTACCTGGCCTACGCCAACGACGACGGCACCCTGCCGCTGGCCGCCATGCACCCCCGCGCCACGGCGCTGGACGACACGCCGATCGCGTTTGGCGGCAGCACCCGCTCGGCGGACGGCTTCCGCATCCACGCGCTCGCGCGCACGCCCTTCCCGGGCACGCCGGTGACGCTGCAGGCCGAGGTGAAGCCGCAAGGCACGCCCTTCGACGGCGGCGGGCTGATCACGGGGCCCTGGGTGGACATCGACGGGGACGGCGAGCAGCTCAGCTTCGACGTGGGCGGGCTGCGGGAGGGCACCGCCTACCACTGGCGGGTGCGGGTGCTGACCGCCGCCGACTCCGCCGCGCCGATGACCGCCGGGCGCTGGCACTGGCCGCGGCCCGGGGTCTCCCCGAACGGGGTGCACCTGCGCACCCCCTGCCTCGACGACAGCGACGGCAACGGCCGCTGCGACAACGACGACGACAACGACGGGGACGGCGTCACGGAGAACGAGGGGGACTGCGACGACGAGGACCCCGCCGCCTTCCCGGGCGCGACGGAGTCCTGCGAGGACGCGGTGGACCAGGACTGCGACGGCGCGGAGTCGCTGGTGGACCAGGACCCCGACTGCTGGCCGGGGGGCTGCTCGGTCTCGGGCTCTGGGCGGGGCGGGGCGCTGGTCGCGCTCCTGCTGCCGCTGCTCGCCTTGCGGCGGAGGGCCTGGATCGCGCTGCTCCTGCTCGTGCCGGCCCTCGCGGTCGCCGAGCCCCTCGACGACCTGCGCGCCGACACCGCCGAGCCCACCACCTGGGACGGCTGGTCCACCCGCGCGGCCGCCTTCGAGGCCGTCGGCCGCCCCGACATCGGCGCCGAGCTGCTGCGCGCCGGCCGGGAGCTGCTGGGGGCCAGCGCAGAGATCGCGGCGGAGATCGAGCGCCTGGAGGCGGGGCTGGTCCTCGATCTGCCTGTCGACGCGCCGCCCGCCACCGCCGATCTGGAAGGCGCGGTCGCCACCTCGCTGCAGGCCGGCCGCTGCCACGGCGCGCGGGCGGCGGCGATGCAGCTGACCTTCTGGCGGCCCGCCGTGCCGGGCGGCTGGGCGCTGCTGGGCGACGCGAACCGCTGCATGGGGGCGACCCGCGAGGCCGTGCTCGCCTACCGGCGCTACGGCGCAAACGGCGGCAGCGCGGCGGCGGTGGGCGAGGTCCTGGAGCTGCTGGCGCAGCAGCTGGCGTCGGTGCAGGTGGACGTCCTGACCCCGCCCGAGGCTCGGGACAGCGTCGTGACGCTGCGCTTTGATGGGGTGGAGTTGAAGGCGGTGGGCCGGACCGCCCGCTTCGACGATCTGCCCACGGGCGAGCCGCTGCACATCGAAGTCGCGGGCACCGGGCTGACGACGACGTCGGTCCAGGTGGCCGGCCTGCCGGCGGGCGCGGTGGAGGGCATCGAGCTGAGTCCACCGTGGCTGGGTGTCGCCAGCATCCGCATCGCAGATCATGCGCCGGATGAATGCACCACCTGGCTGGTGACCGATTCGGGCCGCATGAAGGCCCCACCCGGCGAGGCCGTCACCGTCACCGCCGGCCGCGTTCGTGCGGAGGTGAGCAGCGAGCTGGGTGACTCGGCGGTGGAGATCCCCGTGGATCCCGGCGCGTCGGTGGACTTCGACCCGCGCCTGCACCTGCCGGCAGCCCTGACCCTGAGCGGGCTGCCCGCGGGCGCCTCGGTGAGGCTCTTCTTGGAGGGGACGAGCGGCTCGGAGTCGGAGCGCACCTTCGAGCTGGACGGCGCCCAGGGCGAACCGGACCCGGTGACCGGCGTGCGGCTCGCCCCGCCGACCACCGTCGCTTCGCTGCACGGCGGCGCCGGCGGCATCTGGGTGAGCCACCCGCACCTGGGCTCGGGCACGGGCAACCTCGTTCTGGCGAGCGGCCGCGACAACGCGATGGCCTTCGACTTCCGAAGCCTCGAGGGCGTGCCGGCGGTCCAGGCGCGCTGGCAGCTCTGGCAGACGCAGCGCGCCGCGGCGGACACGGCCGCGAACCAGGCCCGAACGCACGGGGTGGTCTCCGCGCTGCTGCTGGGCGCGGGCGGCGGCCTGCTCGGCGGAGCCTTCGGCGCGCACGCCGCCACCATCGAGAGCCGGAGCGCGGCCATCGACCACCTCGCGACCGGAGGACGGGACGCCGAGCTGCTCCAGTCCCAGGCGGACACCAACGCCAGCTCGGACACCGCCTTCAAGGTCCTGCTGGGCACCGGATCCGCCGCCCTGACGGCCGGGGTCGTCGAGCTGGTTGTCAGCGCGATCACCGGCGCGCGGGCCACGAAGCTCGACCTGCAAGCCGGAGACTGGGACCCCGCCCCGCCCGACGTGGAATGATCCGCCGCGCATGGCGACCTTCCAACCCGGCCAGAGCTTCGGTCCCTACAAGCTGATCCGCCTGCTCGGCAGCGGCGGCTTCGCGCAGGTGTGGCTCGCGAACGAGGAGGGCAGCCACGGCTTCGTGAAGCGGGTCGCGCTGAAGATGATCACGGACCGCCGGGACGCGGACGACAAGACGCTGACCACCCTCATCAACGAGGCGCGCGTCGGCGGGCTGCTGCACCACCCGAACATCGTCGACCTCTACACGATCGACGAGCACGACCAGACGCTCTTCGTCGCCATGGAGTTCGTGGACGGCATCGACCTGGGCGAGCTGCTGGCCCGGGTGGAGCACCTGGGCCTGCGCATGCCGCGCTCGGTTGTGCTGGAGGTGGGGCTGCGCGTCGCCCGCGCCCTGGACCACGCGCACCACGCGCAGGACTCCCAGGGCTCCAGCATGAAGCTGGTGCACCGCGACCTGAAGCCGCCGAACATCCTCGTGTCCACGAGCGGCGCGGTGAAGGTGGCCGACTTCGGCATCGCCAAGTCGACGACGAACGTGCGCTCGACCTCCACCGGGATGATCAAGGGCACGCCGCTCTACATGGCGCCCGAGATCTGGCGCGGCGAGCGGGACCTCAAGCCCCGCGTCGACCTCTTCTCGCTGGGCGCGATGCTGTTTGAGATGAGCACGGGCCACCGGCTCTTCCAGGGGGACTCGCACGCGGCGATGGCCGGGCAGGCCCTCTTCGGCTCGCCCGACGAGGAGGTCGAGGTCCTCAAGGAGGCCTTCCCCGAGCTCGGTCCGCTCGTGCACGCCCTGCTTCAGCGGGACCCCGACAAGCGGATCCAGGACGCCCGCACCGTGGTCGACTCGCTGGAGCAGCTCCAGCAGCAGGTCGAGGCGCCCGGGGACCTGGAGTACTTCCTGCGGCTGCTGGACGCGGCGCGCACCAAACAGGGAGCGCGGGAGTCGGGTCTCACGGCCCGGCCGACCGCCGACGCCGGCTGGTCGATGCTGATGACGGTCGCCGCGGGTCGTGGGGAGGGCAGCCGCGCGGCTCCGCTCTCTCCGGTCCGCAGGACCTTGGGCCTGCCGCCAGCCGAGGCGGAGGTGGACCCCGACGCGGCCACCGCGGACGCAGCGGCCGCACCGCAGGGAGGCGTCGACACCGGGGCGCGGACGGCCGTGCACGCCGACGCCCAACCCCGCCCCATCGCCGCGACGGTCCAGAAGGTCCGCGACGACGTGAACCGCACCCGCCCCTTTCGGGCACCGGCCCAGCGCTCGCCGAGCCGCGTGGGCCTGGTCGCCGTGATCGCGCTGGCGGTGCTGAGCCTGGGGATCTGGATGCTCCGGGGCGACGGGGATCCCCGGGAGCCGAGCACCGACGGCCTCGCGGCCAGCCAGCCTGAGCTCGAGCCGGCGACGCCTGGGGCCGAGCCTGCGACGCCCGAACCGACACCCGAGCCGACGCCGGAGCCGACACCCGAGGCCACGCCCGAGCCGACACCCGCGCCGGAGCCGAGCCCCGCCCCCCGCCCGACTCCGCACCAGCAGCCCACGCCGCGGCCCACCCCGGCCCCGACCCCCACGCCCGCCGCGACCCCCGCCCCGGTCGCCGCCGCCGGCCCCGGCTGCATCGAGTTCCGCGCCACGCCCTCCGGCGCCGAGGTCGCCATCGACGGCGCCCCCGCCGGCTTCCGCGCCAAGCGCCGCAGCCCGCCCGTGCGCAGCTTCCCCCCCGGCACACGCAGCGTCACGATCGGCCCGAACGGGAGCTCGGTCACCTCGCCGGTGGTCGTGCGCGCGGGGCAGCGCACGGTGCTCGACTGCAGCCTCGTCGACCCCATGGGAAGCCGGGACACCAGCTCGGCGGCGGCCTGCCCTTGAGCCGCCGCGACGCGGTGCTCGCCCTCGCGATCGTGGGCACCCTCGCGACGGCCATCGCCTACAAGCTGTGGTGGCCCATGGGCCTCAAGATGCTGCTGCGCGACGGCCGCGCGGTGGAGTCCGCGCAGGCCCTGCTCTTCGCGGCCGCCGCGGTCTTCTCCTTCCTCACCGCCCGCGCCGCCCGCTCCCGCCTGCACACCGGGCTCTTCGGCCTGCTCGCGCTGGGCCTCCTGCTGGTCGCGGGCGAGGAGATCTCCTGGGGCCAGCAGGCCTTCGGGTTCGCGACCCCGGAGTGGATCAAGCCCCACAACCGGCAGCGGGAGCTCACGCTGCACAACCTCCACCGCGTCCAGCCCACGCTGCGCTGGGCGATGCTCGCGGTCACGGGCTACGCGGTGCTGGGCCGCGCCGCCGTGCTCGCGCTCGCCCGTCTTCGGAAGAGCCCCCCCTCCCCCACCGGCCTGCTGGTCACCACGACCCTGCTCGAAGCCCTCTGCTTCCTGCCCGGCCTGCTCTGGATCCTGCTGGTCCACCTCCAGGTCCGCCTGGTGCACCAGTGGGGCTGGACCTGGGCCTACATCGGCATCGATCCGCGTGAGAAGCTGCTGGTCTGGAAGGACCAGGAGGTCCCCGAGCTGCTGATCGCCCTGGGCTTCGCCGCCTTCGCCCTGCACCGCTGGCGCCTCGTGCGCGAGCGCCACAACGAGGCCGTGTAGGCTTCGCGGCCGGGGAGGTCCTGCGCTGTTGCTCTGCCATCCGCTGATCGCCGAAGCCACGCGCGGGGCGGCCCCTTGATGCGTCGCGTCCGCAGGATCCTGCTCGCGATCTTCCTGGCCTACCACGTGGCCGCGGTCGTCATCGCCTCGCTGCCGGCGCCCCGGGGCGCGAACCGGGCGGGCAACTACAAGGACCCCGTGGTGCAGGGCGAGCTGAAGAGCTGGTCCGAAGCCCTCGCCCGCCTCGGCGTGGAGCGCAGCCCTGAGCAGATCCAGCAGTGGGCGATCGGGGTCAGCACCGGCTGGCTCGCGGCGCGCGACGCCTCGCTCGTCCCCTTCCAGCCCTACTACCGCTACCTCGGCACGAAGCAGAGCTGGCGCATGTTCTCGGGCGTCGACCTGAAGCCCCCCCGCTTGCGGATCGAGGTGAGCCGAGGCGCGGAACGGGAGACGGTGCTGCTGGGCGATGCCGCCCCGGCGTGGCGGGCGACGCAGCTGCGGCACGAGATGGGTCGATCGATGCTCGCGCGCTACGCGAA
>JAJDAI010001248.1 GCA_029261955.1 Deltaproteobacteria bacterium
TGTTTCGCGCCGGCGGACTGCGGCAGCTCTCGTCAGACCACACGCTCGTCGCACCGCTCGTCGAAGCGGGAATCATCACCCCCGCCCAGGCTCGGCGCGGTCCTTTCGGGCACGCCCTCGCTCGCAGCCTTGGCACGGCGCCGGAGGTCGACGTGGACGTCGCCCTGCTGGACCTGGAGGTCGGGGATCGCTTGCTGCTCTGCACGGACGGGCTGACCGATCACGTCGAGGGAGACGAAGACCTCGTCGGGGACCTGGCCCAGGACCTGGACGGAGTTCCCGGCTCCCTGGTCGAGTTTGCGAACGCTTCGGGGGGCGAGGACAACGTCACCGTGCTGGTGGTCGAACTTCGCCCTCCGACCGAAGCCGGCGTCGCCGCCCGCGCCTCGTCGGTGGCTCCGTTGTCGTTCATGGATGTCTCCGCGAGCCGGTCGGCTGCGGACGGCGCGAAGTAGCCGGGCCTGCTTGTGCGTGCGATCGGGTCGACGGCATGCGCGCGAAAGCGGACTCGACGATCGCCCGACGCGCCTGACGTGACTCCACTGCTGCGGGGGAGCTGGACTCCACGGCGGGGCTGTTCAGACAGCCGGTGTCCCGCGGCGGTCGCTCAGGTCGTCAAGAGCCCGTGAAATGGGGGTGATCCCGTGAAGTGGACTCTTGGCCGAATGAGTTGCGTTGAGCTTGCTGATCCCCACTGAAGTCCAGCGAAGGAACTCATGACCCGAAGGTCGTCAGTTCGAATCTGGCCCCCGCCCCCCACCACGAGACCGGCCATTCAGGGAAACCTGGGTGGCCGGTTTCAGTTCTGGTGCCCCGCAAGGGCCCGGAGGCAGCGGCGGGAGGCGGTGTAGGCTCGCTCCTCAGCCCCGGAGCCCGACCATGAACCTGCATCCTTCGACCCTGCTGCTGGCCTTCGGGCTGATCCTGTGGGCGGCCTGCGCGCCCGTGCGCGACGACGACGACAGCGCGGGGGACGACGACGACGACGCCACCGACCCGCCGCCCGAGGACTGCACCGGCGTCGGAAGCTCGACCCTGGCGGGCGCCTGCATCTTCTTCGAGTCCGCGGGCGGCTCCTGGTCCCTGTCGGAGGCCGCGGCGGGCATCGAGATCCCCTACACCGTGCTCGTCGAGGCCGAGATCCCCGGCGTCGTCAACTCCAAGCAGGACGCGGGTGGCTGCGGCCAGCCTGGGCCCAGCGGGCTGATCCTGTTCGAGGACCTCGGCGGCGACGGCGAGCGCTACTGCCTCTGCGACACGGGCCTGTGCGCTGACCCGCCGCAGATCCCGGTGACGATCCCCGCTTCGGAGACCAGCGCGACCTTCGCCTGGACCGGCACCAACTGGTGGGGGCCCTCGGACACGGGCAACCCGCTCGGAGAGCCCTTCCCAGCGGGGACCTACACGTTGGAGGTCAGCGCGCTGGGCGCGGTCGACAGCGTGGAGTTCGCCGTCAGCAACAGCTTCGAGGTCACGCTGACGAACTGAGCCTGCTCGGCGCAGCTTCGGCTGGCGCATGCCCCTTGTTCGGGCCAAGTTGCCGGGACCCATGACCCGACTCCTCGCACTCTTCCTGTTCGTGATCGGCTGCCAGGCCGAGCCCGTGGACCCCTGTGTGGAGGCCGGCGACGACGCGCTCTCCACCTGCCTCAGCCCGACGATGGACGAGGCCCACTACGTCCAGTGGAGCGACGGCTACTTCAACACGATGGACTCGGAGCAGGACCGCGACGTCGTGCCCCCCTACAGCGAGCTGGTGGCCCGCTGGGAGTGGCCGCCCTGGCTCAAGCTGACGGCCTTCGGCTACGACAACATCCTCGCGACCGACCAGCTGCTGCGTCTCTACCCCTCGACCATCCCGGAGCGGGACTGCCGCTTCTTCGCGGAGCAGCCCTTCGGTCGCTGCCGGGTCGTCTTCTACTACGAGGATGAAGCGCACGAGGGCCGCGGCTGCCCCATCTACGAGGAGTTCACCTTCAACGACGCGGGCGAGATCACCTGGATCGAGGCCTGGTCGGATCTGCCGGGCTTCCTGCCCATGGATGGGGCCGTCGATCCCTGGGCGGAGGGGGAGGACGTGGACCGGCTGAGCACGCGGATCCCGGGCCTGGGCAACGCCGAGGGGCTCATCGATCTGGACGGCGAGGCGATGCTGGCGGCGGCGGACGCAGACGCGGACGTCGCGGACTTCCTGGCCCGCGCCAACGACTGGTACGCGACCTGGTCGGCCGAGGTGGACGCGGCGGGGGACTCGCTGTGGCCTGTCGGGTGTGGGTGGGAGTAGGGGGGCAGCACCTCTCGCAACGACCGCAACGGGCAACGGACGCAACGCGTTCGAACCCAAGAAAACGAAACCCCGCGGCTCGGCCAGGCCAGCCACTGAGCACCGATCTCCGTGGCGCTCGTTGCCCGTTGCGATCGTTGCGAGAGGTCCGATGCTTCGAGCTGCCTAACGCTCATTAGACAAACCCAAAATACCTGTTAGCCTCCGCGCCGATGCCCACCGCGCGCTCCAGGATCCTCACCGCCGCCACCCAGCTCTTCGCCGAGCGCGGCTACTTCGGCACCTCCCTCGCCGCCGTCGCCGAGGCCGCCGGCATGCGGGCTCCCTCGCTGCTCTACCACTTCGCCAGCAAGGAGCTGCTCCGCGACGCGGTGCTCGAGGACCTGCTCGCCCGGTGGAAGGACGTCGTCCCCCGCCTGCTCACCGCCGCCACCACCGGCCGGGATCGCTTCGACGGCGTGCTCGGCGAGCTGGTGCGCTTCTTCGAGGCCGATCCCGCCCGCGCTCGCCTGCTCATGCGCGAGGCCCTCGACCGCCCCGAAGCCATCCGCGCCCTCATCGCCACCCACCTCGCCCCCTGGATGTCCCTGCTCTGCGAGTTCATCGAGCTGGGCCAGAGCGAAGGCCGCATCCACGCCGACCTGGATCCCGAGGCCTACGTGACCGAGGTCGTCCTGCTGGCCGTGTCCCACCACGCGCTCGCCCCGCTGACGCTCGCGATCACCCCCGTGCCCGGCTGGACCGCGCGCCGCGCGATCGAGTTCCGCCGCCTCTGCAACGCCGCCCTCTACCGCCCCCGACCGGAGTCCGACGATGGCTGACTTCCTCTCCGACAACGACGACCTGCGCTGGTACTTCGAGACCGGCATCGACTGGACTGCGCTCTTCGAGCA
>JAJDAI010001249.1 GCA_029261955.1 Deltaproteobacteria bacterium
GGACGTGCGCAGCTGCCTCGACTTCAACCTCGACGAGCTGCCCGCCTCCTGCGACTGCGAGCAGCTCATGGCCCGGCCCCTCTCGGGCCCCCGCAAGGCTCCTCACACCTACTACCGGGACATCGCGTCGTGCGATGGCACCCCCTACCAACTCCACCCGCGAAGCTCCGACAACTGAGCCCCGCGACGCTCTGACCCTCCAGAACGGATTCCACGATGTCCCTGCGCACCCTGATGGCGCTCCTCGCCGCGCTCCTGATGTCCGCCTGCAACCTGGGCCCGAACCCCGGCAGCGGCGACGACGACGATTCGGCCGACGACGACGACGACGACGACGACTCGACGCCCACGGGCCCGATCGACGCGACGATCACCGACCTGACCTCCGGCGCCGTGGAGCTCGAGACGGACGTGGTCGTGACGGGCGCGGTGGTCACGACCGCCGTCTGGAACGACGAGGACGACAACCAGGCCGGCTTCTGGATCCAGCAGGGCGAGGGCGCCGGCACCGGCATCCTGGTCTTCACCTTCTTCGACACCGGCACGGACATCGTCGCCAGCGGCCTCTCCATCGGCGACGAGGTCACCATCGAGGGCCGGCTTCGCGACCCCTTCGGCGACTTCCTGGAGCTGTCGATCAACGAGGCCTCGGCCATCTCGATCACCGGTCAGGGCACCCTGCCGGCCCCGACCGTCGTGGCGGCAGATGACCTGGCCCAGGGCTTCGTGAGCGACGAGGGCCTCGTGGGCGTGCTCGTGTCCGTCGAGGACGTGACCGTGGATGCCTCCCCCGGCTTCAACAACTACTTCACCTGGCGCGCGGACGACGTCTTCGTCAGCAGCCCGCGCTACGGCGAGGATGCCTGGATGTACGCGGACGTCTGGGAGGGCTACGCCGTCGAGTCGATCACCGGCGTGGCGCACCGCTCCTTCGGGGACGTGAAGATCATGACCCGCACCCAGGAGGACGTGGTCTTCACCTACCCCGGCTGCGATGCGACCGACGGCCTCGACGTGCAGGACCTCAACTGCGAGGGCAGCATCGGCGACGACGTGACCCTCACCGGCCTGGTGGTCGTCTCCCCGGAGCCCTTCTTTGGCGACTCGGTCTGGGCCATGGACCCCGCGGCGGACACCTTCGCCGGCGTGCAGCTCTTCTGGACCGACGACGACGTGACCCTGCCGGCCATCGGCGACATCATCGACGTGGAGGGCGAGGCCGACGAGTACCGCGGCCAGACCGAGGTGATCATCTTCGATCCCGCCGACGTGAGCGTGACCGGCAGCGGCGACGCGACCCCGGTGGCGCTGGCTGACGCCTGCGACATCGGCGAGCACCACGAGGGCATGCTGGTCACCATCCCGTCGGTGACCGTCGACGCGCAGGACGGCGACGCAGAGGAGTTCGGCTACTTCACCGTGACGGGCTGCCCGCTGGTCAAGGTCGGCGCCATCTTCTGGAGCAGCCCCGCGGACTTCGCCAGCGACACGGGCGACGGCGGCGAAATCGTCAACCTGGTCGGCGTCGTCGTGGACAGCAACAACGAGTACCGCATCAACCCGCGCACCACCGCGGACTGGGACAGCTGGGCCGAGTAGCCCGAGCCCCCGAGGAGCCCGCCATGCGCCACTTCGCTGCCACCCTCTGGGTGGTCTGCCTGGCTTTCGCCCTGCCCGCCTGGGCCGGCGACGAGCCGTCCGAGTCCGACGAGGGATCGACCGAGGAGCCCTCCGGATCGGAGGACGCCGAGCCCGGCGACGCGCCCCCCGCCGAAGGGGACGCGAGCCCCGAGGCGGCCGAGGCTGCTCCGGCGGGCGGGCCGGATGTCGACCCCGAGGCAGCGCCCGCTGCGGAGGAGCCGGCGGCAGAGCCCGAGCCGGCCGCGGAGCCCGAGCCGGCGGTGGAGGCCGAGCCCGTCCCGGCCCCCGAGCCCGCAGCTCAGGCCGAGGAGCCCGCAGCTGCCCCCGGCGCGAAGGGCACCTGGCCGAAGCTGGCTGACAGCAACCCCGACGGCAGCCCGACCTCCACGAAGGCCTCGCGGCCGAAGTTCACCGACTTCGTGCGCAGCGTGCTGACCTTCTACGTGGGCGACGACAACCTGCTCGCCGGCAACGAAGACGGCAGCCCGGTCATCGGGATCGGCGACGAGTACCCCGAGCTGTTCTTCGAGGGCCTCAACGCCGAGAAGCGCAAGGTCGTGACCGAGTCGCACCTGGTGCTCTACGGCAAGATGCCGGGCTTCCTGCCCTTCGTGGACACCGAGGGCGCCTTCGTGGCCGAGTTCGAGCTGAGCCGGGACCCCGAGGACGGGCGCCTGGTCAGCTCCTTCCGGGACGACGGCTCCTGGCTCGCGGTCACCTTCTGGTTCAACCGCCTCAAGAAGGGCAAGAACCTCAAGCTGACGGCCTGGCCCTACTCCGCGGATCGCTTCCGCCTGGGCTACCTCTACGACCTCACCTGGGGCGGCAACCAGGTCTACGCCGACAACTTCGGCCCGGTGCCCGGCTTCAAGCTGCACCTGGACCTCGAGCGCTTCTATGCCTTCTTCGGGGCGAAGTCGATGCCCCGCCTGCGGGCCGACAACGACGAGATCGAGAACTACTGGGGCGTGCTCGCCGGCCTCGGACCCAACGTCTGGTTCGGTCCCGGCAACAAGATGCAGCTGCGCTACGACATCGGCGGCGGCTACTACCAGCGCGGCACCTTCAAGCAGGACCCCTTCCGCAGCACCCCGCTGCAGGGCTTCGGCGTCAGCCAGCGCGTGCTGCTGTCCTACAACAACCCCCGCATGGGCCAGACCGCGGACCTGCGGCTGATGAAGTCGGACCCGGAGAACCGCCGCCGCGCGAGCTTCGTGCCGCTCTACAACCACGGCTCCTTCGGCTTCGGCGTCAGCGCCGAGTTCACCTCGCTCTGGCAGACCCTCATCGACCCCGAGGACCTCGACGGCCTCGTCTTCGACAACGGGATCGCGGCCGCGGTGAACGCGCAGGTGCGCTTCCTCAAGAACATGCGCGTGGGCGTGGACGTCGTGTACCGCGACGTCAGCTTCATGCTGTTCAACGTGCCGGGCCTGACGCCCTACGTCGCCTTCGCCGAGGACACCCTGCGCAAGCCGCAGCTCTACGGCGCGCTCTGGTGGAGCTACTACATCGAGAAGGCGCACCTCACGCCCGGCTTCGTCTTCGGGCTCATGCAGCCGGCGTCCTTCCAGGCGCAGGAGGACGCCACGGGCAACCGGCAGACGCAGGTCATTCGCGAAGCGAGCGACTACGAGATCCTGCCGGTGGGCGAGAGCCCCTTCACCATCCTCTCCCTCAAGGCGAGCCTGCAGTGGAACCTCAGCCACATGCTCGCGATCATCGGCGAGGTGGCCTACACGCAGGACTTCAACGTCACGAAGGTGGCGCCCGGCGAGCAGGAGGGCGAGACGGCCGAGCGGGTCCTCGACACGGCCCTCGGTCGCGCGGTGGGGCTCAACCTGATCATGCAGGCCCAGTTCTGAGCCCCGTGCTTTCGCGGGGTGCCCTGCCCTGCTCCAATGCGAGCCCATGAACTTCATCGACCTCCCCTGGTTCTTCGGTCTGACCGCGCTGCTCGCGTGGTGCCTCGACGCCGTGCTCCGCTGGGGACCGCTCGAGGGAGCCGTCGTGCAGCGCACCGCGCGCCTCGCGGACCGGCTGGAGTTCGTGGTGCGCCAGGGCATCAAGGACAACCCGAAGCAGGCCGGGCTGCTGTTGACCCTCTGGGTCGCCGGCACCGTGGCGCTGGTCGCCTGGGTGGCGAGCGGGCTCGGCTTCGTGCTCGGACAGGAGCTGGGTCGATTCACAGCCGCCGTGCTCGTGCTGCTGGCGCTGTTCGGGGGGCGCAGCCTGTCCCAGGACGCCAGCCTGGTGGAGCGCCAGCTGCTGGAAGGCCGAACAGGCGACGCCGCCGCGGTGCTTCGCCGGCACGGCATGGACCTCGAGACCCGCGACGTCGATGAGCTGGCCGCCGCGGGCGTGCGCCTCGTATCCAGCAACCTGCTGGCCGACGTCGTCATGCCCATCTTCTGGGGCATCGTGCTCGGCCCCGCGGCAGCGGCCCTGGCCTTCGGGGTGCAGGTCGTCGCGGACCGCGGCCGCCACGACGACGAGGGCGATCCCGCCTTCTGGGCCTGGGCCTGGCGCATCGAAGGCTGGCTCCAGCTGCCCGCCGCCTGGTTCGGCCTCGTGGCCCTCCAGTTCGTCGCCCCCATCGGCGGGGCCCGGCGCCCGGCCGTCATGCACGGCTACATGCGCAACCCCGAGCGCCCCCCGCGCGAGCGCATGATCACCGCCTTCGTCGGCGGCCTGAACCTCGGCGAGGCAGCGGGCGGCGAGCGCGAGGGCGAGGTCCCCCGCCCCTCGGACATCCAGCGCGCCGTCATCCTGATGTGGACCACGTCCTTCGGGGTGCTCGCAGCCGGCACCGTCCTCGCGACGGGCCTGCTCTGGCTGCTGTAGCCGCCCCGGCGCTCGGATGAGGGAGGCCATCGACCCCCGCCGGATCGCCGCGCTCTGCGTCCTCTTCTTTCTCGCCCGCCTGCTCCTCGTCCTCTGCGCCGCCGATCGCATCTCGGAGCCGGACCTGGCCGAGGTCAAGCTGCTCGCGGTGGCGCAGACCTGGGACGGAGCGGGGCCCGAGCGCGGCTGGCTGGAGCTGGCGCGCGAGGGAGCGAACGCCCCCCACGGCGGCTACCTGCCCTCGGCGATCGCCATCGGCCTGCTCAGCCGGGTCGCGCCGGACTACCTGGCCCTCAAGCTCTTCGTCCTGCTGCTCGCGACCGTGGCCTTCGGCGCCTGGGTGCTCGCCGCGCACGCGCTGGGGGGACGCTTCGCCGCGGTGGCCATGGCGGTCCTGTGGCTGCTGATGCCGCCCGGCGCCCTGGGTCCCTCCCTGGTCGGCTGGGGCAGCCACCCCGAGGCGGCGGCCCTCTTCGCGCCGGGCGCGGCCCAGCTGCTGCTGGCTCGACGGCCGGCCCTCGTGGCGATCGCGGGGGCGCTGCTCGGCCTCGCCTGCGGCTTCTCCCTGCTGCTCGTGCCCGCGGCGGCCCTGCTCTGTCTTGGCTTCGCCTGGGACGCCTGGTGGGAGGAGGGCCCCGAGCCCTGGCTGCCCCGGGCGGCGGCGTTGGCGATGGGGCTGCTGCCTCTCGGCCTGCTCGGCTGGCTCAGCG
This sequence comes from Deltaproteobacteria bacterium, assembly GCA_029261955.1. GTDB lineage: Bacteria > Myxococcota_A > UBA796 > UBA9615 > UBA9615 > CALCXL01. Next base: position 5,196 of record JAJDAI010001249.1, read on the forward strand.
GCAGCGGCTCGGCCAGCGTCGTGGAGGACGCCGGCAGCTCGCCCTGGGAGCTGCTGCACCAGGCGCGGCACGACGTCGACCCGGTCGTCCGCGACACCTGGGCGGAGCTGATCCCGCCGTCGATCTGGGGCCCCCAGCCCTTCGGCGAGGTGCTGACCACGTCGGGACGCGACGAGCTCGACCTCGCCTGGGCCCTCATCCTGCTGGCGGCCGCCATCCCGGCGCTCCTCGCCCTGCTGAGGGACCGGGCGCTGCGGGGACGCGCGTTGACCCTGCTCGTGGGCGTGCCGCTGGTGCAGCTCACCGTGCTCGCCACCCTCGCGCCTCGCCGCCCCTACGTGCCTCCGCGCTACCTGGGCATGGTCTGGGGCCCGCTGCTGCTGCTGCTGGCCGTCGGGGTGGGGCGCAGCTGGATGGCGAAGAGGGGGAAGCGGAGCCGAACCGCGATCGCCGTGCTGCTCGCCGCAGCGTTCTGCCTGCCGGGCGCCGCGGCCCAGGTGGGCCTGCTGGACCTGGACCGGCTCGGCGGCTTCGCGAGCTACCGCCCGGCGCGCTACGTCGAGGCCGAGATCGGGCACGTGCGCTACGACGAGGCCGAGGCCACCAACCGCTTCCTCCGCTTCGTCGCGCGGCGTGGCGAGCCCCCCCCCGGCTTCGGCGCCGCGGCCGGGGTGCGCGGCGCCGACGCCCTGCTGCTCGAGGCACCGACCCTGCACCCGGTCGATCCCGCGGACCTGCTGGAGCGCCGGGCCGAGCTGCTGCGCCGCACCCCGCTGGACCAGCGCGCGATCGTCGACCGGAACCTGGGCTGGGGGCTCGCCGTCTTCGCGCCGGACCGCAGCGGCACCTGGCTCTCGGTGCTCGCCCACGTTGGCGATCAGCGGGCGGCCATCGCCGAGGGCGTCGGCATGGGCCTGCGCTCGCGGGGGCTGCCCGGCTGCGAGCAGCTCCGGCGGGTCATCGGGCCCGACCGCGACGCCGTGCTGCGCGGCGCCCGGCAGCTCACCGACCCCGACCTGCCGGCCTGCTCCACCCGCTGAATGCACGCATCGGTGTCAGGCACCGAGGCGTGCACGAAGCCTCAGCGTGGGCCGGGGTCCCCGCAGCAGCGGAAGCCGTCGTCGCCCGAGACCGGGGCCATCTGGGGGTGGGCGTGGCGGGCCTGGCAGCCCGAGCCGTAGACGCCCGGCCACATCGTGCCGCCGAGCACCCAGCGGTCGTCCGAGTCGTCCGCTCGCCGCCCTTCGACCCACTCGCTGACGTTGCCCTCCTGATCGAAGGTGCCCCAGGGCGAGCGGCAGGTCTCGAGCGATCCGCCGGGCACCACGAGGTCGTAGCGCCCCTCCTCGGGCACGTCGGCGTGGCAGAGGCCGGGCACGTGCAGGTCCCCGTAGGGCCGGAGCCAGCCCAGGACCCCGCCGCAGCCGTAGGTCCACTCGTTCTCGGTGCAGAGGCGCTTGCCAAGAAGCTCGCAGGCGACCCGGGCCTGGACCCAGGTGACGTCGGCGAGCGGGCGGCGGCCCGCGCCGGGGAACTCGTGCTTGTCGATGCAGAAGGAAGACACCTCGAAGGTCGAGCGCGACCGCGGGTCGCGCACGATGTCGGGCTGGTACTCGGGCAGCCCGACCTGTTCTCCGCTGGCCCCGGCGAGGAAGGCGCCGGCCGGCACGAGGGCCATGTCGGCGGGGCAGAGCGCCGCACTGCGAGCCTGCGGGCCGACAAAGGAGCGGCTCCCGTCCCCCGGCGCGAGCAGGAGGAGGAAGAGGAGGACCACGGCTGCGTGACGGAACGGCGGCATGTCCGTGGATCCTAGCTCGACTCTTCCTTATCATCCCGCGGTCCAGCAACCGGAGTCCCGATGACCCAGCGATCCGACCGACCCTCCGTCGGCCTCGGCCCCAGCCTCAAGTCCCTCCAGACGGCGTTCGACGCTGCCTCCGAGGGTCCCCAGACCGTGCTCCTCGACGGACGCGACGGCGGGGGGCGGCGCAAGACGGTCGACCGCTTCGTCGCGCAGCTGCGCGAGGGCGACAACCCCTTCGCGCTGGTGCGCCTGCGCGGCCTGCCGTCGGACGACGGCGTGCGCACGCTGGGCCGCTTCTACTCGTCCTTCGTGGGCAGCCTCGGCAGCAAGGGCTGGGGCGAAGCCGCGCTCGCCTCGCTGGACGGCGCCGCCGAGTCGGCCTCGGACGAGCGCGTCGCCGGCTGGATGCGGAACATCGCCGCTTCGGGCCGGGAGCTGCGCGCCCACAGCTCGGGCCAGCTCCAGATCAAGCTGCCGCCGGACAACCCCTGGCTCGCTCAGCTCTACGCCTTTGACGTCCTGGGCCCGCGCACGACCTGGATCTTCGACCTCTTCGAGCTGGGCCAGGTCACGAGCCCCTCGTTCTGGGCCTTTCTCGCAGCGCTCGTGGGCCGCGCCCGGAGCCGCAACTGGAAGGTCCTCTTCCTGGTGACCCCGGGGCGGAACCTGTACTGCGAGAAGCCGAGCGACGGCCAGCCCGGCCCGCTCACCTTCCTCAACTCCCTGTTCGGCGAGCCCGAGGTCATCTCGGTGCCCGCCCTGGACGTCGACGCGATCCGCGAGCTCGTCGAGGACACCTACCGACCGCACTCCTTCCCCGACGGCCTCGTCGAGCGGCTCACCGAGCTGAGCGAGGGGCACCCCGACTCCGTGCACGAGCTGCTCGATGCGCTGGAGGAGGACGAGACCATCACCTGGGACGACAGCGGCTACCAGCTGAGC
>JAJDAI010001250.1 GCA_029261955.1 Deltaproteobacteria bacterium
GCCCCCGGCCAGGAAGACGCCGGCCGCCACGAGCAGCACGCAGACCACCAGCAGCCGGTTGCCGGGCGCGATGCGGCGCAGTGCCTGGGTCCCGCGGTCGCTCAGCTGGCTCAACGGGTCCCCCTGCGTCGGGATCCGAGACACGAACCCCGACACGGTCTACGCCAGACGCAACCGATCCATCAAGTTCCCTGACCCATCAGGAAGACCGCCACCCCGGCGATGGCGACGGCGGCGCCGACCACCGCGCGCAGGCCGAAGCGCTCGCCCAGCCAGAACCAGGCGAAGGGCAGCACGAAGAGGGGGCTCGTGGAGTTCAGGGTCGCCGCCACGGCGACGTGCTCGGAGTGCAGCAGCCCGTAGACACTCAGGAAGATCCCGCCGACGGTGCCCGTGAGCGTGGCGATCAGGACCGACGGCCGCAGCTTGGGGTCCCGCAGGGGAGGCAGCATCTCGGGCAGCCGACGGAGCAGCGCGAGGTGCAGCCCCAGGCCCGCCGTGCCCGCCCCGATGCGCCAGACCGAGGTCGCCAGCGCGCCGAGCTCGTCCCCGGCGTAGCGCACCATGATGTTGGCCCCCGCCTGGCCGAGCACGGCGCCGAAGGCGAAGAGGTAGCCCAGGCGCTGCACCGCCTTGCTGCCGTCGCGCTCGGTCACCACCCAGGTGATGCCCGCCATCGTCAGGACCATCCCCAGGACCAGCTGGCCCGTCAGCGGCTCGTTCAAGAGCGGCAGCGCCAGCAGCGCGGTGACGAAGGGCGTGCTGGCCCAGACCAGCAGCGTGCGCCGCGGTCCGATGCGCCGCAGGGCGTGGAAGTAGGCCGTGTCGCCGAGCGTCAGCCCGATGATGCCGCTGAGCGCCAGGATCGCGAGGTCCCCCGCCGGCGCCACCAGGCTGTCGCCCGTGAAGGGCAGGGCCGCGGCGAGGACGAGGGTCGCGATCGTGCACTTGACCGCGTTCATGGGCAGCGCTTCGACCTGGGCGCCCACCCGGGTCCAGAGCACGGACGCGAAGGCCCAGAGCGCCGCCGCGACGAGGGCGGCCAGTTCGCCCACGACTCAGCGCGTCAGGGGGACGAAGCCACCGGCCGTCCAGGCCGCCAGCGCGACGAGGGCCGGCACGATCCAGAGCAGGTGCGGCGCCAGACCGGGGCGCTTGTAGGGCATCGCGGGCAGCGCGCCGAGCACCAGCCAGAAGACCAGCTTGGCGGCGAGCCAGCCCGGCAGCCCGTCGGCGAACAAGCCGCTGGTCGCCCCCGCGCCCATGCCGCCGAGGATGATGAGGATCATCCCGATGCCGTGCGCGCCCAGCAGGCGCTTGCGCGGCAGCCCCGCTGCCTCCTTCGTCCCCCCGAGCCAGGCGTGGTACGCGAAGGCCACGGCCGTCATGCTCGCGAGGCTGATGCCGGTGAGGTGGAGGATCTTGTAGAGCTTGTAGCTGGGCATGGCCGGCTACTTAGCTCCAGCGCAGCGGGGGCGCCACTCACGGCGGGGTTCGTTCGTGCCCGAGCGGGCAAGCGACACATCCTCCCGGCCGGCTTTCGCTAGATTCCCCGCTCGGAGGTCCCATGTTTCGCCTGCTGCTGCTCCTGCTGCTCCCGCTGCTCGTCGCCTGCCCCTCGGACGACGACGACGACGACTCCGCCCCGCCCGCGGACGACGACGACGCCACGGTGGCGGACGACGACGACGACTCCGCCGTGCCGGACGACGACGACTCCGCGGCGGACGACGACGACTCGACCCCCATCCCCCTGCCGGCCTACGCCGAGGTGGACCTGGCCTTCTTCACCATCACGGGCGGGATCGAGCTGGGCGCCACCGCGGCCTCGGCCGGCGACATCGACGGCGACGGCCTCGGCGATCTGGTCGTCGGGCAGCCGGATGATCCCTGGGTCGACGAGGCGAAGGCCACCGGCTTCGGCGCGGTCTACGTCTTCCTGGGCTCGACCCTGGCCGCCGGCGGCGACTTCGACCTCGAGGACGCCGACGTCGTCGTGCGCGGCGACAGCCCCGGGCAGGCCATCGGCAACAACGTGGGCACCGCGGGGGACGTGGACGGCAACGGCGACGCCGACCTGCTCATCTCCGCCGGCAACACCGAGAACACCTTCATCTTCTTCGACTCGCTGCTCATCCCCGGCGCCGAGCTCCGTGGGGCCGACGCCTCGGCGAACATCACGGGCTTCGTGTCCCAGGCTGCCGACACCGCGGGCGACGTCGACGACGACGGCTTCGCGGACGTGCTGGTCGGCAACACGCTGGTCGCGCCCAACGGCTTCGTGAGCGGCCAGACCTACCTCATGGCGGGCTCGGTGCTCGCCACCGGCGGCGCGCACCCCGTCTCGGCCGCGTGGGCGCGCTTCCCGGGCGAGGGCATGAACAACGCCTCGGGCGACGACGTCGGCACGATCGGCGACATCGACAACGACGGGCTGGCCGACTTCGCCATCGCCGCGACCGGCAACAGCGACAGCGGCGCCAACGCGGGCAAGGCCTACATCTTCCTCGGCGCCAGCGTCACGGCCACCCCCGGCCTGATCCCCCTGGGCAACGCCGACGCCACCCTGCTCGGCGCGGCCCCCGACGACCGGCTGGGCACCCGCTTCAGCCCGCTGGGCGACCTGGACGAGGACGGCCACGACGACTTCGCGGTCGGCGCGCCGCACAACGACGACGTCGGCAACAACGCAGGCAGCATCTGGCTGATGTCGGGGGCCGAGGTCGCCGCGGGCACGGCGCTGCTGAGCGCGCCGCTCTGGCAGCTGGTCGGGCCCGAGGCCTCCCAGGCGGGCCGGGTCATCGCGCCGGCGGGGGACGTGGACGGGGACGGGCTGCCCGACCTCGTGGCCGGGTCGACCCGTGCCAACGGCGCGGCGGTCTTTCGCGTCGCCGAGGCGGTCGAGTCTCCGGTCCTGATGGACGAGGTCCTCGGCCTGGTCCAGGGCCTCGAGGACGACGACGACCTGGGCGCCTCCACCCTGACGCTGGGGGATCTGGACGGCGACGGGCGGGACGACCTTGTCGTCGGCGCACCGGGCGTGAACGTCGGCGCGGGCGCCATCTACGGACTGCTCAGCCCCTTCGTGGACTGATCGCGCGGGCGGGGTCGGTCGGACGGACCGGGCCTACTTCTGTGCCTCGAACTGCCGCTTCGGGAACTCGACGTCCTTGCAGCCGAACTCCTTGAGGCGGTTGTGCCCGATCGACGTGGTGATCGGGCCGGCCACCGACGCCACCCCACCGACCGCCCACAGACCCGCGGCCAGGCCGCCGGCGGAGGTCTCGCCCGGCTTGTCGCCTTCGCTCCGGGCCAGCGCCGCCTGCACGGTGGCGGCGACGGCGCCGCCCAGCGCGACCCCGCCGAGGATCGTGAGCCCGATCCCGTCGAAGCGGCTCCGCCAGGCGCGGGTGCACAGCGACTTCTGCTTCTCGGCGTCCAGGGGCTCCGCCGCCGATTCGACCTGCGGGTGCCAGTCCAGATCCAGCGGCTCGGCCGCCGCGGGCTTCGGCAGGCAGAGGAGAGTCAAGAGCAGCAGGAACCTCACAGCACCCTCCGGGGGCAGCCAGCCGGCCACCGCGCCGCACCATAGACGGCATTCGATCCATCAGACCTCAAGTGCCAGATGACGCAACCGTTACGAAGGGGTGGGGGCCCGGACGGACATGAAGCGAGGCGCAGCGATCAGACTCACCGACGGCTTCGGCGTCGCGGCCCTCGAGAACGCCGCGGACGACGGCGATGTCGCGCCTTGGGAACGCGCCGCCCCCGAGTGCGTGGACCGCGAGGTCCTGCTGCTGAAGAAGCGGCTCGATCTCGCCCGCTTCAAGCTGCCGCTCATGCCGTCCACCGTCTCCAGCGCGCTGGAGCTGACCCGCGACCCGAAGTCGTCCTTCGTCGGCCTCAGCGGCCTCATCGAGACCGATCCCCCGCTGACTGCGCAGCTGCTCAAGCTCGCCAACTCGACCCTCTTCGGCGGCATGCGCCCCGTCGGCGGCCTCCAGTCGGCGCTCGTGCGCGTGGGCCTGGACGGGATCCGCGAGCTCCTGATCATCGCCGCCGCGGCCCGCATCCTCGTCGTCCCCGGCAACCGCCGCCTGACCGAACGCCTCCAACGGCGCGCGGTGGCGGTGGGGCTCTGCGCCAACAACCTCGCCTTCCGCTGCAACCTGCCGAAGGACGAGGCCTTCACCGCGGGCGTGCTCCACGACGTGGGGCAGGCCGTGGCCTGGCAGCTCATCAAGGACTGCCGCGCCGAGCTGGGGCCGCGCTTCGACGACCTCCACGAGCAGAAGCGGCTCGCCGACGCTGCCCACCAGGACATCGGCGCCCGGCTGGGCCGGGAGTGGCGTCTGCCCCCGGAGACCATCGGCGCCCTGGGCTTCCACCACGATCCACACCGCGCCGGCGCGCACGGCCGCCTGGCCTGGGTGGTCTCCGCGGCCAACGCGATCGTCGACTTCATGGGGGTGCACGTCGAGGACGAGAGCCCCGAGCCCTGGCGCCGCCAGGCCCTGGAGCGCCTCGGCATGGGGCGCCTCGAGGTCGTGGACATCGCGAAGGTCGTGTCTCACCGCCTGGGGCTCGACCCGAGCTGAGGACTCAGACCGCGGCGGCCACCGCGTCCGCCGCCCAGGACGCGATCCCGTAGATCGTCTCGCTCGGGTTCACGCCCAGCGAGGTCGGCAGCACCGAGCCGTCCACCACGAAGAGGTTCGGCACGTGGTGGTGCCGCAGGTGCGGGTCCA
>JAJDAI010000126.1 GCA_029261955.1 Deltaproteobacteria bacterium
CGCAGATGCCGTCCCCGTCGCTGTCTGCGTCGCCGTCCGGGCAGCCTTCCTCGTCCTGCCAGCCGTCCTTGTCCTCGGGCTCGTCGGGGCAGGTGTCGGCGCTGTCCACGAGGCCGTCGCCGTCGTTGTCCGTGTCGGGGCAGCCGTCCTCGTCCTCCCAGCCGTCCTTGTCCTCGGGCACGGTGGGGCACTTGTCGGCGGGGTCGTCGATGCCGTCGGCGTCGCTGTCCGGCACGCCGTCGGGGCAGCCGTCCTCGTCTTCCCAGCCGTTCTTGGTCTCCGGCTCGTCGGGGCAGCCGTCGTCGGCATCGACGATGCCGTCCGCGTCGTTGTCGGGATCGGGGCAGCCGTCCTCGTCCTCGAAGCGATCGACGTCCTCCGGCTCGGTGGGGCAGCCGTCGTCGGCGTCCACGATGCCGTCCCCGTCTGAGTCGTAGGGCGCGCGGCGCACCTCGAAGCCGTGCAGCATCGCGTCGTGCAGCACGAAGCGGTAGGGCAGGTCCCGGCGGTTCGACGTGTCCCGGCGGGCGCGCACCGGCGGGATCTCCCGCTCGTTCACCTTGAAAGCCAGGCGATCCCCGTCGAAGCGCACGGTGACCTCGTTCTTGTCGCGGGGATCGGTCTTCCACACGCCGCGCAGGTCGATCCGGGCCTCCTTCTTGTCGGCGCCGATGACCGTCAGCCGGCCGTCGCCCTCGATCTTGAAGCCCGCGCCCAGGTCCTCGCTGATGACGTCCATGCGCGGCTCCTTGCCCGCGGCCGCGAAGCCGAACTTCATCACCCAGCGCGCGTCCTTCCAGTCCCGCTCCAGGCGCATGGACACGGCCTTCGCATCGCGCGGGGTGACCTCGTCCATGACGATGGGCTCGTAGGGGGTCGAGCCCCAGGGCACCACGCGCAGGTTCTCGATCCGCGTGCCGTCGCCGGTGATCTTGATGCGGAACTGCATCTTCTTCGTCTCGGCGTTCTTGCCCCGCACCCAGACGGGGCCGAAGTCCTCGCCGTTGATGGTGGCACCCAGCCGGTCGCCGTCGTAGCGCAGCTCCACCTTGTTGGGCGGGACCTTGCGGCCGCAGTACCAATCGCCGCGCAGCTTGTCGTCCATGCCGCTGGCGCCGCGGATCTTCAGCACCCGGCCTCGATCGACGCGGAAGAGGAAGCCCTTGTCGGGTACGGCGAACTCGTGTTCGTCCTTCGACGAGTCGCAGATCAACTCGTAGGTGGCCAGGAAGCCGGTGCCCTCGAAGGCGTCGCTCAGCTCGGCCGACTGGGCCTCCGCCGTGAAGGCCTGGATCGACTCGATGAGCACAGCCCCGGGGGGAGCGGCGGCGATGGCGGGGAGCGGGACGGCGAGGGCCAGGGCGAGGAGCAGGAGCGGGCGCATCGGACTCCGAGGCGGTGTGGAGGGCAATCCGGGGAGAAGCGGGGGAGCCGCGGTGAGGCCCGCAACGCCGGCGACCCTGGCCCGGATGCTTGTTGGGCGCAAGCGCACCGGGGCGATCGGGGAGCGGGCTCGCTCGGCAGCGAGGAGAATCGCACCCCAGAACGGGCGAGTTCACCCGCGCAGTGGGCCATTGGGAACCAGTTTCATCCCGGCGTTGACGGCCCCAGAACGGGGTGAAATCGTCAGGACGGTGCGGGGGCGTCCGGCACCCGATTCCGGGCCCAGCACGACCTCCCACCGGAGGAGTCCTTGTGATCTCCATCCGCTCCTTTTGGTTCGGCCTCGCGGCCCTCGCGATCGCCGGTACGGCTCAGGCCGCCACCCTCGACTTCGAAGGAGAAGCTGAGTACGCCGACGCCGCTGCGCTCTACAGCGCGAGCGACGGCGTCTCCTTCTATTTGATCAACGGTGACGACGGCGTTGTTCGTACCCGGGCTCCGCAGATCGCGATCGAAGGCAACGGCAACATCGCCGCATTCATCGTCGGCGGCGGGCCGAACAACGACGACTGGACGCCCTACGGCGACGGCCTGCTCAGCGACGGCGGCACCTTCGATCGGAGCCAGTACGGCGCCGAGTTCGACAACGCGGTCGACTTCGTGAGCCTCGAGTTCCTCGACTTCGGCGACTGCATCCCGGCCGCCGACGAGTACGTCACCGTGGGCCTGGAGGCCTACGACGCCGACGGCCTGGTCGTCGACTCGGACTCGGTCACCGGCCGATACCGCTGGCTCGACGGAGCCGTGACCCACCTCGAGGTCGAAGGCCTCGGCATCGTGCGGGTCGAGACCTTCGGCGATCCCGACTGCGGCAACGGCATCGACCAGTTCACCTACGAGCTCCAGGACACCGACGACGACGACATCCCCGACATCGACGACGCCTGCCCCGAGTCCATCCCCGACGCTGGCAACGTGGCGCTGCGACGCCTGGGCACCAACCGCTGGGCTGACCTGAACGCCGACGGCGTGTTCGAGACCACGGCCCCCAAGGGCAAGGGCCCCGGGCTCTCCTTCACCCTCGACGACACCGCCGGCTGCACCTGCGCCGACATCATCGAGGCCCACGCGCTCGGCAACGGGCACCGGTACTTCGGCTGCTCGATCAGCGCCATGGAGGACTGGATCGACCAGCTCTAGTCCGCTTGGACGAAACCCCAACCCCGAGGCCCCGGTCCACATGGGCCGGGGCCCATCGGGTTGCTAGTCCACCAGGTGGAAGACGATCGCCGCCCCGGTCCCCCGGGCGAAGCCGATGTCGTAGACCGCGGGTTTGCCGTCAGCCGCCTCGCCGAGCACGGGCTTCGCCTCGCCCACCCG
>JAJDAI010001251.1 GCA_029261955.1 Deltaproteobacteria bacterium
CTTCTGGACCGAGATCGCCGAGCTGATCGCCACCTACTCCGCCGAGGAGATCGCGCCCTTCGCGTCCGAGATCGACACGCAGGAGATGGAGATCGTCGACGGCGAGGTGGTCATGCCCCCGCGCCTGACCGCCATCTTCGACGGGCTCAAGGCGCTCGAGATCCACGGCATGTGCCTGCCGACGCAGCTGGGCGGGATGAACTGCCCGCTGATGCTCTACTTCCTGAGCGCCGAGCTCATCGCCCGCGGCGACGTCTCGGTCATGACCCACCACAGCTTTCACGGCGGCATCGCGATGGCGATGATGACCTACTCGCTGCTGGAGGGGACCACCGAGTTCGACCCCGAGTCCCGCGAGCTCCTGAGCACCCGCTTCCAGGACGAGATCGCGGAGATCGCTGCCGGGGGAGCCTGGGGCTGCATGGACATCACCGAGCCCGACGCCGGCTCCGACATGGGCGCCATCCGCACCCGCGGCGAGCAGGACGACGAGGGGGCCTGGTTCGTCACCGGCCAGAAGATCTTCGTGACGAGCGGAAACGGCCGCTACCACTTCGTCATCGCCCGCACCGACGAGCCGCCCGAGGGCGACCTGAGCGCGAGCCTCCAGGGCCTGTCCTTCTTCCTGGTGGAGACCTGGCGTCCCCGCGCCGACGGCACCCGGGAGCGGCTCGCCAGCCTCGAGCGCCTCGAGGAGAAGCTCGGCCACCACGGCTCGCCGACGCTCAGCGTCAACTTCGACCGCACGCCTGCCCAGCTGGTCGGTGAACGGGGCGACGGCTTCAAGCAGATGCTGCTCCTGATGAACAACGCGCGCATCGCCGTGGGCTTCGAGGCCATCGGCCTCTGTGAGGCCGCCTACCGCCTCGCGAAGGACTACGCCGCGCAGCGCCCCAGCATGGGCAAGACCATCGACCGGCACGAGATCATCGCCGACTACCTCGACGCCATGGACAGCGACATCCGCGGCCTGCGCGCCCTCGCGACCCGGGCGGCCTTCAACGAGGAGATCGCCCACCGCCTGCGCCTGCGCCGCGACCACCTGACGAAGCCGAACACCCCGGAATGGCACCGCTTCGACAAGGAGGCCCGCAGCCGCACCTGGGACTCGCGCCTCGTGACCCCGCTGGTGAAGTTCTTGGCGGCGGAGAAGGCGGTCGAGATCGCCCGCAGGTCCGTCCAGATCCACGGCGGCTGCGGCTACACCCGCGAGTACGGCGCCGAGAAGCTGCTGCGCGACGCCCTGGTGCTGCCCATCTACGAGGGCACGAGCCAGATCCAGGCCCTCATGGCCACGAAGGACGCGCTGCTCTCCATCACGAAGGCCCCGGGCGCCTTCTTCTCCTCCTGGGCCGACCACAAGCGGCGCGCGATCTTCGGGACCGATGGACTCGACCGACGCGTCGCCGGCTTGCGCTCGCTGGTCCAGGGCGCGCAGGTCCAGCTGATGACGCGGATCCTCAAGGACAAGCTCGCCGGCCAGTCGCTCGGCGCCTGGAAGCGCGCGCTCGCCCAGTGGGACACGCGCACCGACTTCGCGCCGGCCCTGCTGCACGCGGAGAACCTGGCGCACATGCTCGCCGACGCCGCCATCGCCGAAGCCCTGCACGAGCAGGTGCGTCGCGACCCCGCCCGGGCCTGGATCCTCGAGCGGCACCTCGAGCGCGCCGAGCCCCGCGGCCGGCACCGCCTGGACCTCATCAAGAGCACCGGCGACCGCCTGCTGGCCGATCTCGCGGCCAGCGAGCCCAAGGCCGAGCCCACCCCCGCCTCCGCCGCCTGAGCCCCCGGAGTCCACGATGTCCGATGTCCTGCTGAACCTCGGCCGCAACGCCGCTGCCCGCTCCCTGCTCTCCACGATCGGGGTCTCCGTGCCGCCGCAGCTCCGCCGCGCGAGCGGTCCCTGGGTGGAGCGGCCCCTGGAGGCCCGCAACGCCACGGTGGGCGGCGGCTCCCTCGTGCAGGCCCTGTCCCGCCAGGTGCTGGACGCTGGCGCCAACCTCGTCGACGAAGGGCCGGTGCACGCCCTCGTCTTCGACGCCAGCGGGCTCGCCTCGTCCACGGACCTGCGCGCCCTCTACGACTTCTTCCACCCCCGCTTGTCCCGGCTGGCGCGCAACGGCCGCGTCGTCGTGCTCGGCCGCCCGCCCTCGTCGCAGGCCGGCGCCGAGGCTTCGGCCGCGGCCTCCGCCCTGGATGGCTTCACCCGCAGCCTGGCCAAGGAGATCGGCCGCAAGGGTGCGACGGCGAACCTCATCCGCGTAGAGCCCGGCGCCGAGGACCGCATCGAGCCCGCGCTTCGCTTCCTGCTCTCGGACCGCTCCGTCTACGTGGACGCACAGCCGCTGGACGTCACCGCGCTCTGCGCCGGCGAGCCCGCCCCCTTCAGCCTCGCGCCCCTCGCGGGCCGCACGGCCCTGGTCACCGGCGCGGCCCGCGGCATCGGCGCCGCCACCGCCCGGCGCCTGGCGGAGGAGGGGGCCCACGTCCACCTGCTCGACCGCCCCGACGAGGTCCTGACCGCCCTCGCGGCCGAGATCGGCGGCACGCCGCTCCCCCTGGATGTGACCGATCCCGACGCACCCGCCCGCATCGCCGAGGCCCTCTCCGGCGGCGTGCACGCCGTGGTGCACAACGCGGGCATCACCCGCGACAAGACCCTGGGCCGCATGGCGCCCGAGGCCTGGGACCTGCTGCTGGACATCAACTTCGGCGCCATCCTGCGCATCCACGAGGCGCTCGCCGCGGGCCCACTCCAGGACGGGGCCCGGGTCGTGCTGCTCAGCTCCATCGCGGGGCTGGCGGGCAACGTCGGTCAGACCAACTACGCAGCCAGCAAGGCGGCCGTCGCGGGGCTCGCCAGGCGCCTGGCCGTGGACGAGTGGTGGGGCTTTGTCTTCGTCAACTGGTTAACTTCGCCGCCACAGTCCTTACGCGAATACCTGGGTGAAATGGGGGCATTCGTTGGTGAGCACCCCTACGAAAGGTACGAACACGCAGGGCAATATCGCCTCGACGTAAAAGCGAACTGGAAGGTGATTACCGAAGCCTTTCTGGA
>JAJDAI010001252.1 GCA_029261955.1 Deltaproteobacteria bacterium
GGGCATCCTGGAGCAGAGCGAGCGCCTGCTTCGCTGGTCGCGGAGCAAGGACGGCTTCGGCGCCTTCATCAGCGAGCTCTACACGCTGCACAAGCTCGACAACCTGAACAAGGACCCGACGATCTTCACGCAGATGAGCGACTCCGTCGGCCCCTCGGCCCGCCAGGAGACGCTGCTCACCTTCGAGAAGCTCGTGTTCGAGGACGACGGCGACTACCGCCGCATCTTCACGTCGCGCGAGACCTTCCTGAACCGCAAGCTGGCGTCGCTCTACAACGTGCGCGCCCCCTCCCGGGACGAGTTCGCGCTGACGGAGCTGGACGAGAACCAGGCCCGGCGCGGCCTGCTCGGCCAGGCCAGCATCCTCGCGCAGCACAGCCACCCGGTGAACAGCTCGCCGACGCTGCGCGGCAAGTTCGTGCGCACCGTGCTGCTCTGCCACACCATCCCGCCGCCGCCCTCGGACGTGGACACCTCGATCCCCGAGCCTTCGGGCGAGGCGCCGACCCTGCGCGACCGCGTGCAGGAGCACCTCGAGAACCCGGCCTGCGCCAGCTGCCACCAGTTCACCGACCCCATCGGCCTCGGCTTCGAGAACTTCGACGCCCTGGGCCGCTACCGCGAGCTCGACAACGGCCACGCCATCGACGCGAGCGGCGAGCTGGACGAAGCGGTCTTCGACGAGTTCCCGGACCTCGCCCAGGCCGTCGCCGACCACCCGGACACCCCGGGCTGCTTCGCGCGGCAGCTCTTCCGCTACGCCGGCGGCCACAAGAACGTGCCGGGCGAGCGCGACGCGCTGGACTACCTGGCCGAAGACTTCGAGCTCAGCGACTACAGCATGCAGGACCTGCTGCTGGACCTCGTCAAGAACCCGGTCTTCCGCGTGACCTCCGACATCGACCTCAGCGAGCCTTCCGAGTGAGCTTCTCCCGCCGCACGATCCTCAAGGGCCTGCTGGGCGGCTCCGCCGTCACGGTGGGCCTGCCGATGCTGGAGGTCTTCCTCAACTCCAACGGCACGGCGCTGGCCGACGGCACCGCGCTGCCGCGCCGCTTCGGGCTCTTCTTCTGGGGCAACGGCAACCACCCGGACCGCTGGCTGCCCACGGGCGTCGGCGAGGGCGACGCCTGGCAGCTCAGCGAGCAGCTCGCGCCCCTGGCGCCGCACAAGGACATGGTCTCCATCGTCACCGGCACGAACGTGAAGGTGATCAACCAGATCCCGCACTTCAGCGGCGCGTCGGGGATCCTCAGCGCGCAGCAGGCCCAGGGTGGCGAGGGCGACTGGACCTTCGCGGCCCCGTCCATCGACCGGGTGATCGCCAACGCCATCGGCGGCGAGACGCGCTTCCGCAGCCTGGAGTTCGGCTCGAAGTCCGGCCAGGGGCTGTCCTTCAACGGGCCTCACAGCCGCAGCCCGGCCGAACAGAGCCCCTGGGCCCTGTTCGAGCGCGTCTTCGGGGCCGGCTTCACGCTGCCCGGCGAAGAGCCGATCTTCGACCCGACCCTCGCCCTGCGCCGCTCGGTGCTCGACGCGGTGCTCGACGACGCGAACCGCCTGCGCGCCCGCGTGGGCACCGAGGACAAGGTCCGCCTGGACCAGCACCTCGACGGAATCCGCGACCTGGAGACGCGCCTCGCGCGGCTGGAGGAAGACCCGCCGGACCTCGCCGCCTGCGTCATGCCGGGCGAGCCCGCGGCCGACTACCCCGAGATCGACGGCCGCCCGCAGATGTCGGCCATCAACCGCGCCTTCTGCGACCTCGCCGCCATGGCCATGGCCTGCGACCAGACCCGGGTGATCTCCAACTGGTTCCACCACCCGGTCGGCAACGTGCTCTTCCCGGGCGCGCCCGACGGGCACCACAACCTCACCCACGACGAGCCCGGCGATCAGCCCGAGGTGCACGCCATCACGCTGCAGTGCATCGACGAGCTGTCCTACATGATCGGTGCTCTGCGGGCGGTGGAAGAGGGCGACGGCACGCTGCTCGACAACTGCGCCGTCTTCGGCACGAGCGAGATCTCGCTGGGCCGCACCCACTCCTTGGAAGACATGCCGATCGTGCTCGCAGGCTCCTGCTGCGGCCGGCTCAAGACCGACGTGCACTACCACTCGCAGACGGGTGAGAGCAGCACGAAGGTGCTCGTCTCGCTCCTGCGTGCCATGGGCCTGAACATCGACAGCTTCGGCACCGACGACGCCGAGAGCTCCGATGGCCTCGGGGCGATCGAAGCCTGATCGGGTGACTCGCCCGGAGCGAGTGCCTACCCTTGGCAGCGTCGTGACCCGCATCCACCCCGACCTCCTCAAGAACTCCGATCTGCCCATGATCTTCGGGCGGTACACGCTCGTGTCGGTGCTGGGTGAAGGCGGCATGGCGCGGGTCTTCGAGGCGGAGCTGCAGGGGCCCTCGGGCTTCGCCAAGCCGGTCGCCCTGAAGATCGTGCGCGCGGGCCTGCGGACCTCGGACGACAAGCTGCGCCGGGCCCTCGTCCACGAGGCGCGCATCGGCGGCATGCTCCACCACCCCAACCTGGTGGAGGTCTACGAGCTCAGCGAGGTCCAGGACTTCCCCTGCATCGCCATGGAGCTGGTGCGCGGCGCGGGGTTGAACGAGCTGCTGGACCACGAGGGCGCGCTGCCGCCCTACCTCGTGTTGGAGATCGGCCGGCAGATCTGCTCGGGCCTGCACCACGCCCACGAGTTCGAAGCCGCGGGCCTCGACCAGGACCTCGTGCACCGCGACCTGAAGCCCTCGAACGTGATGATCAGCCGCGAGGGCACCGTCAAGGTCGCCGACTTCGGCATCGCGAAGGCGGGCGAACTGACCGGCGCGACGACGGCGACCGGCATCGCCAAGGGCACGCCCGCCTACATGTCGCCGCAGCAGGCCAACGCCGAGGTGGTGGACCGCCGCTCGGACCTGTTCGCGCTCGGAGCCTTGCTCTACGAGCTGACGCTCGGGAAGCGGCTCTTTCGCGGGGACAGCGTCGTCTCGACCCTGCTGGCCGTCATGCGCTGCGAGCAGCGCATCGAGCAGCCCGAGTTCCGCTCCGAGCTGGACGCGGCCATCCCCGGCCTCGCCGACGTGCTGCACCGCTGCCTGCGCCTCGATCCGGCGGACCGCACGCTCTCGGCCGAGATCCTCGGCCTGGAGCTGGTCGCGCTCGTGCCCGGCGTCGAGCCCGGCCCCCCCCTGAAGGAGTGGATCCGCGCGCGTCTGCCCGACATCTCGGGCGAGATCGCGACGGTGAGTCGCGTGCCGACCCCGCGCAGCCCGGCGCGGGTGCTCGCCCCCACCTCGGCCCAGTCGAGTCCCAGCCTCGCGCAGCGAACCGGCAGCGTGTCGCGCAAGCGCGGCGTGGCCCTGGCGGTGGCGATCGTGGGCGCTCTGTTGCTCTTCGCCGGGCTGTTCGTCGCGACGTCCCTGGGCGACAAGCCGGACGAGTTCGCCTCGGCTCAGGCACCGCAGGGCTTCGGCCCCAACCCCAGCACGCGGCCCAGCCAGCCCGACCTGGAGCTCGCAGCCGAGGCGGATCCCGCAGTCGAGGACGCCGGGGACTCGGACGCGCTCGCCGACGCCCGGGACGAGCCCGAGTCGGCGCGCCCCGCGTCGGACCGCCGCGCCGGGGAAGCCTCCGCGGTGGATGCGGCGCCGACGCCTCGCCCGGTGCCGGTCGCCGCGCGAGCAGCCGCGCCCGCGGTCGAGCCGAAGCCCGAGATCGAGGCGGAAGCCGAACCCAGCCCCGAAGCCACCCCCGAGGCGCAGGCCACCCCCGAGCCGACCCCCCTCCCCAACCCGGGCCGCCTGTCCCGCGAGACCCGCGAGCGCCTCGCCCGCAAGCGCTCGGGGAATCGGCTGATGGACACGGGGCCGGCCTTCCAGCTCACCTCGGCCAACCCCCGTCAGGAGAAGGCCTGGGGCGGCTGGGACGTGACGATCGACGCCCAGGTGAAGGGCTCGGGCAGCGCCCGCGTGACGCTGCACATCCGCGCGGGCAGCGGGGCCTGGCGCACGGTGAAGATGGAGCCCACGCGCCGACGCGGCGAGTACAGCGCGATGGTCCACTTCAAGGGGCGCTCGGACAAGGACCTCTGGTACTGGGTCGAGGCGGAGAACCTCGAGATCTCGCCCGGTCGCGACACGCCGCAGGTCCACAGCTACGGCACGAAGACCCGACCCCGGGGCACCAACCTCCTCTGACCGCAGGGGCCGGCGGCGCCGGTCCAACCCCCTGTCCGCGCCCCCCCGGGCCGGTGGACGACGCCCCATCGAGCGCCTACGGTACTGGACGATGCACTGGCTCCTCCTCATCAGCCTCCTGCTCGCGAGCCCTGCCCTCGCGCAGTCGACGGCGGCCACCGCGGAGCCCGACGAGGGCCAGCGCTACGTCTTCGTCTACGTCGACGGCGACGGGCAGCTGCACTTCGTCGATCGCCTCGAGCTGGTCCCGGCCCAGTACCGCGCCCAGGCCCGCAAGAGCGAGCTCACGACGACCGGCAAGGACCGCGAGGAGGCGCTGCGCAGCGCCGCCAAGAAGCGCGCGGCCAAGCGCAACGCCGAAGTCCAGGCCGCGGCGAAGGCCGAGATGAAGGCGCGCATCGAGGCCCGCGACGCCGAACAGGCGGAGCAGGCGGAGGCACCGGACGCCGAAGCGGAGGAGCCCGAGCCCCGCTCGAAGAAGGCCCAGCTCGCGGACGCCCTGGCCGAGCGCCTCGCCGTGCTCGAAGAGCTGGCCCTGCTGGAAGAAGGCTGGGCCGAGGACGCGGATCAGCCCGAAGCGGCGCTGCTCCAGCGGCTCAACCACCTCGAGAAGCGGCTGACCGAGCTCGACGCCGAGGTCGCGACCCTGAAGTGAGCG
>JAJDAI010001253.1 GCA_029261955.1 Deltaproteobacteria bacterium
CCACGCCGACGACGTTGATGCCGCGCTGCCTGGCGATGGTCTGCATGATCAGCCCGACCGCGCCCGGCGTCGGCATGATCGGCACGTCGGTCCAGGTCATGAGCTTGTCGTAGCCCGGGGCCTGCGCCATCACGTGTTCCATGAACAGGTCGTGGATCTTGTCGCGGGCGGGCCCGAGCTCCTCGCGCTCCATGACCGGCCGCACGTTGTCCACCATCGACAGGTCGCA
Organism: Deltaproteobacteria bacterium; assembly: GCA_029261955.1. Lineage (GTDB taxonomy): Bacteria > Myxococcota_A > UBA796 > UBA9615 > UBA9615 > CALCXL01. The sequence continues at coordinate 230 of JAJDAI010001253.1, forward strand.
GAGGCCGTCCAGCAGCTCGGCCACCTGCGGGCGCACGTGGGTGTTGCCGGCGTAGATGATCGGCAGGTTGAAGCCGCCGCCGAGGCGGGTTCTCGGGCGCGCCGCGGCGACCATCTCCGTCATCGACACGACGTGCTTCACGGTGCCGCCGTCGATGCCCCCCGCGAGCAGGATCATGTCGGGCCGGAGCTGCCGGATGCGCTCGATCTGCTCGTGCGGCTTGCGCTTGTCGTTGGTCGCGAAGGCGTCCATGACGATGGCGCCGGCGCCCAGCGCCGCCTTCTGGGCCGACGCTGCGGTCATGGACGCCACGACCCCGCCGACCACGACCTGCAGGCCGCCGCCCGCGCTTGAGGTCGAGATGTAGAGGTCCACCCCCTGCCCATCGACGTCGGGCTGCTTGATGTTGTCGTCCTGCACCAGCTGCCGGCCGCTGAGCTCTGCGACCTCCTGGGCGGCGTTCAAGACACCGCGGGTCACGTCCTCGAAGGGCGCCTCGACGGTCGTCGGCGCCTCGCCGCGCCAGGTCTGCCGCCACACGCCGTCCACCTGCTCGATGAGGATGGCCTTGGTCGTGGTGCTGCCGCAGTCGGTGGCGAGCACGGAGCGGATGGGGCGGTCGGCGCTCATCGGGCCTCGTCCGCCTTCTCGATGGCCCCGATGACGTGGTCCAGCCCGCGCCGGTCCTCCAGCAGGTGCGCGAGCGCCTCCCACTGCGGCACCGTCAGCACCGCCATCAGCGACGGCGTCAGCATGTGCATGAACTGCGAGCCGACGTAGCTGAGCGGCCGCATGGACTCCAGGGTCAGGATCGCGGGCACGGTCATGCCCCACTTCGCGATGAAGCCGGCGACCTGCTCGACCGCGTCCTGCTGCTCCTGGGTGATCTCCAGGGCGCTCATGCGGCGGGGCCCAGGTGGGACGTGAGGAGCTCGGTGACGTCCTCGGGCGGACGGCGCAGGAAGACGCCTCGCCGCCGCAGGAACTTCGACCTGCCGCGCCCGCGCAGGAAGACGCCGTCGCCTTGCGCGCGCCATCCGCCGAAGCGATCCCAGCCCTTGTCCACCGATCGCAGCGGGTTGTGCACCTGCACGCCTGCTTCGGTCAGCGCGAACTTCGTGGGCAGCAGCGCCTCCGCCGTCGAGCCGAGCAGCAGGATGGTGCCGAGCACCGCGAGCCAGGGGTCCACCGCCGCGACGACTCCGACGGTCACCACGATCACGAGCCCCGCGAACGCACTCGCAGCGGGGCGTTGGCGCGCAGGCCAGTCGGACCAGGAAATGTCGGGGGTCATGAAGGTGCGGGAGGATAGCAGCGAACATGCCCAGCTCCGGACGGGGCGCTATTCTCGCGGCGCCCGGGGGGCCGGTCGGCTCGCAGTCCGTCGACCCGACCCTGTCCTCCGCCGCCGAGGCGCGACCGATGCGACAGCTGACCCACCTCCGTGATGGCCGCAAGACGGCCGAGTACCTGCTCGACTTGTCGGCCGTGATCATCGGCCGCGGTCAGTCCGCGACGCTCCGGCTCGACGACAACCGCCAGGTCTCCCGCCAGCACGCCGTCATCCGCCTGGACAGCAAGTCCGGGGAGTACGTGCTCGAGGACATCGGCGGCGCCAACGGCACCTTCGTCAACGGGCAGCAGGTGGAGAGCTACCTCCTCCGCCCCGGGGACCACATCGTGCTGGGCCGCGACACCCTGCGCTTCGACTTCGCGACGCGGCTGGCGATCAGCCTGAAGGACCGCGTGGCCGAGGGCGAGCTCGAGACCCACGGGCACAACGCCATCAGCGACGAGGCGGTGCTCCAGTCCATCTCCGAGGACAACGTCGACCCCGTGAACAGCCTGGCTGCGGTGCGGGAAGAGCGGCTCGAGCACCGCCCCGAGACCCCAGCCGCAGGCAGCGAGGTCCGCTACGAGCACACCACCGTCGCCGGTGAGGACGAGGTCAAGCGTCAGCTCGCCGAGATGATGCTCAAGGCCGAGCCCCACGTCGTGCTGCGCATCGACGGCAAGGAAGAGCTCATCGCCCTGAAGAACCCGCCGGTGCTCGTGGGCCACACCGCGGCCTGCGCCATCCGCCTGCCCGGCCGCCGCTTCTTCGGGAAGATCGCGGCCAGCCTGGTCCAGCAGAGCGGCGGCTGGTGTCTGGTCCCGGAGTCGCCCTTCTGGTCCCCGGTCCTGCTCGACGACCAGAAGATCGAGCGCATCCGCCGGCTGGAGGCGGGGGACTGGCTCTACCTGCGCGGCGCGGAGCTGGTCTACAGCTCCGGGGAAGATCGGTAGAAAGCCCTGCCCCCGGTTAGACTCTCGGGCGTGGCGCGCCTCCTCCCGATCGTCTTCCTGCTCCTGTTCGGCTGCGGTGAAGGCACGCTCTCCTCCGAGCCCCCGCCCACCCCCGATCCCGACCCGTCGGAGCTCGATCCGGGCGACGCGCTCTACGCCCTCGATCACGTGCTCGAGATCGAGATCACGATGGACCCGGCCGACGCCGCGGCCCTGGCGGCCGAGACCAACGACATCTTCAACCTGCTCGAGGGCGCCGACTGCATGGACGCCCCCTGGTCGGCCGACTTCACCTGGTTCCCCGGCGACATCCGCGTCGACGGCGTGCTCGTGCCGAACGTGGGCCTGCGCAAGAAGGGCCTGATCGGCTCGCTGTCGACGACTCGGCCCTCCCTCAAGGTGAAGTTCGACAAGTACGTGCCCGACCAGGCCCTGCACGGCCTGGAGCGGCTGACCCTCAACAACTCGATCTCCGACCCGACCCTGGTCAAGCAGTGCCTCGGCTACCAGCTCTTCGAGGAGGCCGGCATCGCGGCGCCGCGCTGCAACTTCGCGCACGTGGTCGCCCAGGGCATCGACCTCGGGATCTACGTGAACGTCGAGCCCGTGAAGCGCCGCTTCCTGCGCCGCGCCTTCGACGACGACAACGGCGACCTCTACGAGGGCACGCTGTCCGACTTCCGGCCCGGCTGGACGGACACCTTCGAGGCCGACACCTCCTCCACGGACCCCGAGCGGGCACCGATCCACGCCCTCACCGAGGCGCTGCAGGACGGCAGCCCCCTCGACGCGGTGCTCGACCTCGAGGCCTTCCACCGCTTCTGGGCCATGGAGGTCCTGATCGCCCACTGGGACGGCTACGCGGGCAACCGGAACAACTACTTCGTCTACCGCCCCGAAGGCGACGAGCAGCTCCAGTTCGTGCCCTGGGGCATCGACGGGATCCTGCGCGGCGCCGACAACGGGCAGCCGACGCTGGCGAACTCGGCCCTGCCGCGGCAGCTCTGGAACGACCCCGAGCAGCGCGATCGCCAGGTGGACATGCTGCGCGAGCTGCTCGACGCGGTCTGGGACGAGGACAAGCTGCTCGACCGCATCGACGCCATGGCGGAGCGCGTCGCGCCCTTCGCCGTCGAGGACGAGCGGCGGCTCCCCGAGACCGAGGCCCTGCGCGACTTCGTGCTCGACCGGCGGGATGCCCTGCTCGACGTGCTGGCGGGCCCCCTCACCCCCATCGAGCAGCCCCTGGGCGAGCGCCCCTGCCTGGTGGAAGCGGGCGAGCTGAGCGTCGAGTTCGAGGCGACCTGGGACACCCTCGGCAGCCCCGAGCCCCTCGAGACGGGCACCAGCCGGGTCACCGGCAGCTACCACGGCGAGCCCATCGCGCTGGACGGCTCCGCGCTGGCCGGCCTGGACGGGGACCGGCTGCTCGTGGCCACCCTCGCCCTCGATCAGCCGACCACGGTGCGCCAGGTGGTCGCGGTGCTTCCGCTCTGGACCCTGGGACCCGACCCCATCCCGCTCGGTGGCTTCGGGGCCGGCGCCTACCTCTTCGACATCGACTTCTCCACCGAGCCCTCGCAGTCCACGAACCTCGGCGCGCTGTGGAACGGCTCGCTCCAGTTCACGCGGCTGGAGGGCGAAGAGGGCGGGGTGGTGGCCGGGAGCTTCGCGGGCACGCTGTACGACGGGGGGCCGTGAGAAGCGCTCACGCGGTTTGTTCAAGCGGAGCGTGATCGCGTCGAGAAGTGGGAAGGGGAGACCTTCGTGGAACCGATCGAAGTCGAGCTGGCGCCTGGCTACAAGATGCTGATGCTCATCCTCGCCCTCGTCACCTGCGGCGTGGGCTGGGTCGCGCTGTGGGCCACCGCCCGCTCCTGGCCGAAGGTCGTCGACGGGGAGGGCATCACCACGCGCGGCGGGAAGCGGGTCTTCTGGACCGAGCTCGACGCGCAGCAGCGGGTGAGCGCGGTCGACCACCTGGGCCGCCGCATCTCGGGGCGGCTCGACCTGGTCTTTGGGAAGACCCGGGTCGCGATCGTCCCGCAGTCCATCGTTCCGGCGCAGCAGGTCATGGATGTCCTGAGCCAGGTCCTGGGGGGCCAGGCGCGCACGGGTTGAGCTATCTGGGAGGAACCATGAATCGCAAGTCCATCGCCATCGCGTTCGGCGTGATCACCGGCCTGCTCGCGGGCCACGCGTCCGCGGACCTGGCGACGCCGAACAGCACCCTCCGCAAGGTCGAGGGGGACACCGGGAACTGCATCTTCTCGAAGGACATGCTGCCCTTCGACAAGGAGGACACCTACACCGGCGTCGCCGAGTCCTTCGAGACGGGCGACAACCCGCGCGAGATCCGCTGCTACTACCCGCGGAAGCTGACCGAGTACCGCGCCGTCGGCGCCTTCTACAACCAGATCCGCGACGAGAACACCTACAACAACTACTTCACCATCGAGTCCATGGACTCGAAGGTGATCCAGTACGAGCAGCTGGGCGACTACCACCCCGACGCGAAGTCGGATCAGTGGGACCAGATGCGCATCCCGATCTGGATGGACGGCGGTCGCTGCGGCATCAAGGACCGCAGCGAGCTGGGCCGCGACGGCTGCATCGACATCGACAAGCAGGTGCGCGCGCTGGCGGCGAAGCAGAAGGCAGCGTTGCCCTACGCCGCCAAGGTCTGCGTCAGCATGCAGTTCAAGTACAGCGACCACTACGAGGAGAAATACGACTCCTTCTCGGACACCATCAAGAAGCAGCGCACGAAGGTCATCGCGCAGCGCTTCGCCAGCGGCTGCATCACCTACACGGCGAAGTAGGCGCTCAATCCGGCACCTCGTCCGGCCGCGCCGGGAAGGGCCGCACCGGGCCCTGCGGCAGGTGCGTCTCGGTCGCCCGCAGCGGCGAGTCGCAGTAGGGGCAGGCCACCGACTCGCCCACGAACACCACCTGCGAGCCCACGCCCGCCCCGCAGGACGGGCACTTCGTCACGACCGCATGCTTCACGCGCAGCCGCCCGCGGTGCATCCAGCTCTGGTCGGGGCGGTGGAAGACGAGGTCCAGGTCCGGGCGCTGCGCGAGCTCCAGGATGAGGGCCTCCGCCTCCCCGAAGGCCAGGTCCAGCTTCTCGCCCACCTCGGCCGTCGTGAAGCGGTCGTGGGACCGCACGATGCCCACCGCGCGCTCGGCCCGGGACTCGGCCTGCTCACGCGCGCGGGCCCACAGGAAGAGCCACAGGCCCGGCACGAGCGCCACGCTGCCGAAGAACAGCCCGGGGACCAGCGACTCGGCGCGGCCCTGCCCTTCGAGCGGATCCAGGAACATGAAGACCGCGAGCAGCAGGCACGCGGCGGCCAGGGCGAGCAGGCCGCGGCCGATCCACTTGGCCGCTTTCATGGGGTTCGCTCGATCAGCACGGTGTGGATCGCATGACGCGGCATGTGTCGCTCCTCCTGGCCGGATCGTAGCGGAGGCGCCCGCCAACGCACGGCTCCGGTCCATCGGTTGCCTCCGTCTGCTGTGGTAGAGTGCTCGGCGATCTGGGCGCTGTTTACGCCATGGTTCGGCCTCCCCCGAACCCCCTCCGGCGGGCCCCTTGCGGAGTTGCTGAAACGATGACGGAAGCTGCGGCTGCGCCCGCCCCGGTCGAGATGACCCGCGTCCAGAAGGTGCGGGTTCAGATCAGGGCGGATTCCACGGTGTACGAAGGGTATGTGCACCTCCTCGCGGACATGAGCCGCGTCATGGAGGTGCTCAACGACCCGCGTCCCTTCCTCAACATCACCGAGGTCGTGATCCACGACCGGAACGACGCGAACACGGTGCATTCGCCCTACGTCGCGTTGAACAAGGGAGCCATCACCCACGTGGTGGTGCTCTCCGGGGACTCCCCCACCGATCGTGTGAGCGCCGACGGCGCCGGCGCGCCGAACGTACGCGGGGCGGAGCCGACGGCAGTCCTCCCCGCGGCGGCGCGCCGACCCACACTGCCGTCACAAGGGCCCAAGACGATGCCAGCGCCCCCACCGCTGCCCATCGCCACCCGGAATTTCGATCAGGAGCCGCCGACGCAGCCCTTCCCGCGCGGCAAGTTGCCGCCGGCTCAGGACGACGACGACGTGAGCGACCTGATCCTCGATGACGACGGAGGAGACGACGTCGACCCCGACGACCTGGAGCGCGATGTCGGGGCCTTGATCACCGGATCCTCCGAGGGCGCATGACTGCCCCGAAGGCAACCCCATCGACCACGGTCCAGGGGTAGGAGAGACCAGCGCCCATGGCGAGCCTTGACCACGCCCGGAAGCGAATCAGCGCCTCGGTGCTCCTGTACGGCCCCCCGGGGGCCGGGAAGACCACGTCGCTCTACGCCCTCGCCCGGCAGCTGCCGGGTGGCACGCACGGCAAGGTCGGCCCCCTCGCGGGGGGCGACGACCGCCTGCTGCGCCTGGACTACCGACCCAACGACCAGGACATGGTCTACGGCTACCAGGTCAGCTTCCGGTTGGTCGCGTGCCCGGGCTCCATCGAGGTGGATCTGCTCCGGCCCCTGCTCGGTGCGATCGACGCGGTGATGTTCGTGGCGGACTCGTCGCGGCAGGCCCTCCAGGCCAACGCGAAGGCGCTGGAGTTGCTCGACCGCATGGTGCGCAGCGCTGGCCGCTCGCTGTCCGACATCCCCCTCGTCTTCCTCTACAACAAGCGCGACCTGCGGGAGGCGGTGGAGATCCGCACCCTCGAGGAGCGCCTGAACAAGTACGGATGCAGCTACATCGCGGCCTCGGCGCTTCGCGGCCAGGGTGTGCTCGATGGGCTCCAGCGGCTGACGGCTTCGGTCGCGGTGCAGGCCCGCCAGCAGGTCCAGGCGGAGGGCGGCGGCTCGGCCGGCGGCAACGTCAAGACGCAGGCCCACGGGCAGACGATCCAGGCGGCGCGCAAGCTCAACCAGCCTCCGCCGCGCCCGGCGGACAACGACGACGTCACCGCGGTCAGCACGGCGGCTGGCGGCCCCGGTGGCTGGGACATCGACGACGACGACCGCACGGAGGTCAACCACGGCGGCTCCTCGGGCGGCGACGACCAGACCGACTGGGGTGTGGCCGAGCCCGGCGACCGGACGCGCCCGCGTGGCCAGCTCATCGACGAGAGCTCCGACTTCACGGCACCGCGCCACGACCGCCCCGAGTCCCCCGTGGACGAGTGGGCCGCCAGCGCTGCGCCCGCGCGCCGTGAAGAGGCGCCCCAGCGTGCCCCGGGGCGCGCGGGAGGCTTCCGCGAGCTGACGCCGCTCGATCGACGCCCGCAGCAGCGCCGCGCTCCCGCCCCCACCCCCGCGGCCTCGGTCGCCGAGGGCGAGGACGTGCTCTGGCGCACCCCCCAGCAGTTCGTGGGCGACGTCGACTCCGACGACCGGACGATGCCGTTCCGCGAGCACATGGACGACGACGGCGGCGGCTACGACGCCGGCGGCTACGACGCCGGCGCCTCTGCCGACGACATCACGCAGACGCAGCTGGGCCGGGGTGCCACGCGGCCCGCCACCGAAGCGCCCGCCGGCCAGTCGATCCGCACGAACCTCCAGCAGGTCTCGCGCAAGTCGGCCCCCGGTGCGCGTCCGCCCGCCGCCCGCCCCCTGGCCGCCGAGCCGATCCGACAGGCTGCGGCGACCCAGAGTCGGGTGCGTCGCGTCGAACGGGGTTCGCCCGCGCGCGCCGTCTCCACGCCCGCCGCGCCTGCCCCCCGTGCCGCCTCGCGCCCACCCGCTGCCCGAGCCGCCTCCTCGGCCCGTGCCCCGGCGCAGGCCTCGGCCCGTGCCCCGGCGCAGGCCTCGGCTCGTGCCCCGGCGCAGGCCTCGGTCCGCACCCCCGCCCCGGCCCCGCCGCCGCCGGTGGAGGCGCCCGGCCAGTTCACGGCGACCCAGGTCATCAACTCCCTCGGCCACCAGCCGGAGGCTTGGGAAGGGCAGGTCCGCTCGACCGCGCACATGATGCCGATCGCGGTCCCCGACCTGGACGGCTACGTGGTCTCCCGCATCGGCACGCCCAACGCGGCGACCCGCCGCACCGTGCAGATCCCCGTGCGCGCGACGCACATGGACACGCTGATGCCGCAGGACTTCATGCTGCAGATCGAGTTCCGCAGCAACATCCCGGGCCACAGCGCGCCGGTCGCCAGCGCCCGCAAGACCAGCGACCCCGACGACAACTCGGTGCCCCGCTCCTGGCTGATCGGCACCGTGGGCCTCTTCGTGGTGATCATCGCTGCGATCGTCCTGGGCATGTCGAGCATGGGCTGAGGCCCCCGGGAGCCTTGACGGGATCTGGTCCGGGTTGACAGCCCCCGCGCTCAGCGCGACATTGGCGCGCGCCCGACCCCCCGGGCCCCCAGCCCGATCGCGAGGATGCATGGCCGAGCACGACCCGTTCCCTTCGGATCCGCGCGTGCGCGTGGAGCAGGCGCTGGCCGACATCGCGGCCGGCCGCATGGTCATCCTCGTCGACGACGAGGACCGTGAGAACGAGGGCGACCTCGTCATGGCCGCGGACAAGGTCAGCCCCGAAGCCATCAACTTCATGGCCACCTACGGCCGTGGCCTCATCTGCATGCCGATGATGAGCGAGCGCATCACGGCGCTCGACCTGCCGATGATGGTGCGGGACAACGCCTCGCCCTACGGCACCGCCTTCACCGTCAGCATCGAGGCCTCGACCGGCGTCACCACCGGCATCTCGGCCGCAGACCGCGCCCGGACCATCCAGGCGGCGGCTGCCGCGGACGCCGGGCCCCAGGACCTCGTGTCCCCCGGACACGTCTTCCCCCTGCGTGCTCAGGACGGCGGGGTGCTCGTGCGCGCGGGTCAGACCGAGGGCAGCGTGGATCTCGCCCGGCTCGCGGGCTGCACCCCGGCCGGCGTCATCTGCGAGATCATGAACGAGGACGGGACGATGGCGCGGCTGCCCCAGCTGCTGACCTTCGCCGAGGAGCACCGCCTCTGCGTCCTGACCATCGCCGACATGATCGCCTGGCGGCTCCAGACCGAGAACCAGATCCGGGTCGTCGCCCGCACCGCCCTCGAGACGGCCGGCATGGGCACCGTCGAGGCCCGGCTCTACCGCAACCACGTCAACGATCTGCAGTACCTCGCCCTGGTGAAGGGCGACATCGACGCCGACACGCCCACGCTCGTGCGCGTCACCAGCAGCAACGTCTGGGCCGACGCGCTCCAGGCGCTGCGCACGGACGACGGCCCGCTGCTGAGCCGCTGCATGGAGATGATCGGCGCGGCTGGCTCCGGCGTGCTGCTCTACATCCAGAGGCCCTTCGACCCGGACTCCATCGTGCGCGGCCTGCGCGCGGTGTCGAACGACATCGAGGGCGAGATGCCCGGCCCGCGGCGCAGCGCCGATCCCTACCCGACCGCCTTCCGCGACTACGGCCTGGGTGCCCAGGTCCTGCGCGACGTCGGGATCGGCAAGATCCGCCTGCTGACCAACAGCGACCGGGCCGTCCCGGGCGTCGAGGGCTACGGGATCGACATCGTGGAGCGGGTTCCGGTGCACGTGGCGCCGGACGCGAAGGTCTCTGAGCTGGCGGTGCTTCCGGGAGGACGGTCGTGAACACAACGGTCTATCAAGGGGGCCGCTCGCCGGCCGGTCTGCGCTTCGCGATCGTCGCGGGGCGCTTCAACGAGTTCATCGTCAAGTCCCTGGTGGACGGCGCGCTCGCGACGCTGGAAGGCGCCGAGACGGTCGATGTCGCCTGGGTCCCCGGCGCCGTGGAGATCCCGCTGATCGCCCAGAAGCTCGCCGAGTCCGGCCGCTACGACGCGATCGTGGCCATCGGCTGCGTGATTCGCGGCGGCACCCCGCACTTCGACATGGTCGCCAGCGCGTCCAACTCGGGCTGCGCCAAGGTCATGCTCGACACGGGCGTGCCCGTCACCTTCGGCATCCTGACCGTCGAGAGCATCGAGCAGG
>JAJDAI010001254.1 GCA_029261955.1 Deltaproteobacteria bacterium
GACGAAGACGAGCACCGCGCCCAGGGGCAGCAAGGCGAGCACCGCGGTCTGCTTTCCGAGCAGCGCCAGCCCCGCCAGCAGCCCGCAGGCCACCCACCTGCCCCGCAGGCCCGCGGCCGCCGACAGGGCCACCAGCGCCGCCATGCCGCCCTCCAGCAGCACGTGCCGGGACAGGCCCGAGAACAGCGGGGAGGTCAGCAGCACGGCCGCCGCGATCAGCCCCGCCTTCGGGGAGTGCCGTGCCCCGATGAGGAAGGCCGCCAGGACCGACAGCCACGCCCAGAACAGCCCGACCAGCGCCGGCCCGTCGCCATCGAGCTCCCGCACGCCGAGCAGGGCACAGAGCCAGCCCTGCACGGCGGGCACGAGCATCGGGTACTCGCCGAAGTCCTCCAGCAGCGCGCGCTTCAGCGCGACGGGCAGGCCGAAACGCCCCTCCTCCCAGAACAGCTCCAGCGCCCCCACGATGGCCAGAACGTCGCCTTCGACGATGCGCTTGTCCGCCCACAGCCACCCGGCCTGGATCCCCGTCCACAGCAGCAGCAGGCCGAGCAGGGCGGTCAGCGGACGGCTCACGGATCCCTCGGGTCGGGGCCGGCGCGGAACACGTCCTCGGTCGGACGGAAGAGCGTGACGCGGGGCCGAAGGCGCCGGACTTCACCGGGGAAGTAGCCCAGCTCCCGCCGGCTCCGCGCGGCCAGGCCCGAGCGCTCCGGGGAGCCGATGTAGAAGGACTGGAGCAGGTCGCTGACGACCAGCGCCTCCCCGATGGACCGCTCCAGCAGCAGCCGCCCGGCGTTGCGCAGGTTGGTGTGGGTGTGGCGTGCGTGAGGCTCGATGAGCGTGCGCTCCGCCGGCCAGCCTGCTTCGCTCAGCCACCCGGCCATCTGCTCCGCCTCCACGAAGGGCGTGCCCTCGGGGTACACCGCCGCCCCGGACACGAGGATCCACCGGGTCCCCAGGCGCTGCGCGAGCTCCTTTGCCCGGCGCAGCCGGCGCACCGCCCGCGGGTGCAGCGCGATCGGCCGCCGCGCCCCCAACGGCGTGTAGCCCGGAACCAGCACCGCTTCGACTGGAGGCAGCTCGAACCACGACATCGCCGCAGGGTAGCTGACCCCCCGTGTCAGCATCCCCCACCTCCGTTCTGGCACCGTCGCCGCCGTCCGCATATGGTCCGCCGCCGTGACTGCGCTGCCCCTCGCCCCCACACTCGACGCGATCCGGCACCGCCGTTCTCTGGCCCTGTCCGGGCTCGCGGGCTCCAGCGCCCCCTTCCTCCTGGCTGCGCTCGCTCCGACCCTGCCCGGCCCGGTGCTCTGGATCACGGCGGATGAGGCCACCGCTCGCCAGCGGCGCAGCGAACTCCAGACCTTCCTCGGCCCCGAGCACGTCGTGCGCTTCCTGCCCGCCTGGGACGTGGCGCCCTACGGCGGCTACAGCCCCAGCGCGGAGACGACGCGCGCCCGGCTCGCCACGCTCGAGGCCCTGAACCACGGCGCCCGCTTCGTCGTCGCGCCGATCGACGCCGTGCTCAAGCGGGTGCTGCCGCCGGACGTGCTGAAGCGGGACACGCGGACCCTGCGCGTGGGCGAGGACCTCGACCGCGACGCCCTGCTCAAGCACCTGGTCGAGCGCGGCTTCCTGTCCACCGACCTGTGCGCGGAGCCGGGCTCCTTCGCGGTGCGCGGCCACATCCTCGACCTCTTCGGGCCGGGCTGGGACGGGCCGGCGCGTCTGGAGCTCTGGGGCGACGAGATCGAGTCGATCCGCCGCTTCGATCCCTGGACCCAGCGCTCGGTGGAGTCCCTGGACGAGGTCACCGTGCTGCCCGCGCGCGAAGAGGTGCTCGGCGAGTCGGCCCGCGTCGCCCTGCCCGCCGCGCTCAAGGCCATCGCGGACGCCCGCGGCTTGCCGCCCAAGGCCCGCATCGCGCTCCAGAAGGAGCTGGAGGAGGCCCGCGTCCTCCAGGAGCTGGAGCTCTTCCTGCCCCTGCTCCAGCCCCGGCTCGGCACGGTCTTCGACTACCTGGGCCCGGACGGCCTGGTGTTCGTGGACGGCGAGGGGGCGGTCGAGGGCCAGCTCCTGGGCGAGCTCGACCGCATGCACGCGCGCTGGTCCGCCAACAAGGGCCACGATCGGCTGGTGCCCGAGCCGACGGACCTGTTCCTGGACGAGCAGGCCCTGAGCGCGGCGATGCCGGCGGCGATCCACCTCCACGAGCTGCACCCCGAAGGCGCGCTGCGCTGCGAAGTCGAGGACCTCAACACCCTGCGCTCCGAGATCCTGGCCCGCAAGGACGAGCGCATGCTCCAGCCGCTGGCCGCCCGGCTGCGCACCCTGTGGGACGACAACGCGCGCGTCGCCGTCGTCGGACCGAGGGCCCGGCTCCAGCAGCTGGCCGGGCTGCTGGAGGACTACGCCGTCCCGACCACGACGCTGGACGACCCGACGGCGCCCGCGCTGCTGGCCTACGACTCCGAGGTCAGCGCGCACACCCTCGCCCTGATCCCCGGCGACCTGCACCGCGGCTTCGCCCTGCCCGATCTCGTGGTGCTCGGGGTGGACGAGATCCTCGGGCCGCGAAAGCGCGCGCGTCGGGCGGTCCGGCCGAAGGGTCACGAGGCGATCGGCAGCGCCGCGCAGCTCAGCCGCGGCAACCTCGTCGTGCACGCGCTGCACGGCATCGGCCGCTTCGAGGGCCTGCAGAAGCTCAAGCTGGACGCCGGCGCCATGGACCTGCTGGCCGCGCGGCGGGAGCGGGCCCAGGATCCCGACTACAAGCCCGGCTCCGGCGGCGCCCTCGGCGCGGGGCGCGGCTCCAACAACGACTTCCTGCTCCTGCGCTACCGCGGCGGCGACAAGCTCTACCTGCCGGTCCACAAGCTCAACCTGCTGGCGAAGTTCGTCTCCCCCGGCGGCGCCGCGCCGAGCCTGGACAAGCTGGGCGGCCAGACCTGGGCGAAGCGCAAGAAGAAGGTCTCGGAGGACGTGCAGCGCGTCGCGGCCGAGCTGCTGGAGCTCTACGCGAAGCGGCGCGTCGCGAAGGCCCACGCCTTCGAGGACCCGGACACCTTCTTCGCCGACTTCGTCGCCGCCTTCCCCTACACCGAGACGCCGGACCAGCAGGACGCCATCGACGCGGTCCTCAAGGACATGACCTCGGACGATCCCATGGACCGCCTGGTCGTCGGGGACGTGGGCTTCGGCAAGACGGAGGTGGCTTTGCGAGGCACCTTCCTGGCCGTGGAGCAGGGCAAGCAGGTCGCGATCCTGGTGCCCACGACCATCCTGGCGCTCCAGCACTTCGAGGCCTTCAAGGAGCGGCTGGAGGCCTTCCCCGTGCGGGTCGAGATGCTCAGCCGCTTCCGCTCGCCGGGCGAGCAGCGCAAGACCCTCAAGGCGCTGAAGGAGGGCTTCGTGGACGTGGTGGTCGGCACGCACCGCCTGCTCAGCCTCGACGTGAAGTTCAAGGACCTGGGCCTGCTGGTGGTGGACGAGGAGCACCGCTTCGGGGTGAAGCACAAGGAGCGGATCAAGGAGATCCGCGCCGGCGTCGACGTGCTGACCCTGACCGCCACGCCCATCCCGCGCACCCTGCACATGGCGCTGTCGGGCATCCGCGAGTTCAGCGTCATCCAGACGCCGCCCCAGGGCCGTGAGCCGGTGCGCACGGCGGTGGCGCGCTTCTCGCCTCCCCGCATCGCCGACAGCATCCGCGCCGAGGTCGCCCGCGGCGGCCAGGTCTACTTCCTGCACAACCAGATCAAGACGATCTGGCGGATGCGCGACTTCCTTCAGAAGATGCTGCCCGAGGTCCGCATCCGGGTCGCTCACGGCCAGATGAACGTGGGGCAGCTCGAGGACATCATGCTCGCCTTCTTCCAGGGCGAGTTCGACCTGCTGCTGAGCACCACGATCATCGAGAGCGGGCTCGACGTGCCCCGCGCCAACACCATCATCCTCAACCGGGCCGACCGCCTCGGCCTCGCCCAGCTCCACCAGCTGCGCGGTCGCGTTGGACGCGGCCTCAAGCGGGGCTTCGCGCTGCTGCTCGTGCCCCCGGGGCGCGCGCTCAGCACCACCGCGCTGGAGCGCCTGCGGGTCATCCAGGACAACGCCCAGCTCGGCGCCGGGCACCGCATCGCCCAGCACGACCTGGAGCTGCGCGGGGCGGGCAACCTGCTCGGCCGCAAGCAGAGCGGGCACATGGCCAGCGTGGGCATGGCCACCTACATGGAGATGCTCGAGGCCGCCGTGCAGGGGCTTCAGGGCAAGGCCATCACGACCGACTTCGAACCCGAGGTGGAGCTGCGCACCGACGCCTTCATCCCGGGTGACTACATCCCCGACGAGCGCGATCGCTTGCTCGAGTACAAGCGCCTCTGCGACGCGCGCAGCACCGAGGAACTCCAGGATCTGCTCGAGGAGCTGGAGGATCGCTACGGCCACGCCCCCGACGAGGTGAAGCGCTTCGAGCAGCTCATCGAGCTGAAGGTGCTCTGCCGCGAGCTGCGGGTCCAGGGGCTGCGGGTGGTGCGAGGCGGCCGCCTGGAGGTGCGCTTCGATCCCTCGACGCCCATCGATCCGGCCGCGCTCATGGCCTGGGTCGCGCAGGACTCACGGCGGCTCACGTTCCGGCCCGAGGGCGTGCTGCACGTGGGACTGGACCCCGACGAGCGCCGCATGCCGCTCGAATCCGCGAGGGCCGTGCTCGATCGCCTGCGCGCGTGAGCCTCGACACCCCGAGCCCCCGCGTGCTACCACCCGCCCGCTCCGCGGAAGCACTGCGCGCCCCGCGGGTTTGTGTGCCCGGAGACTGCTTCTCGATGATCGTTCGCCTTCTTCTGACCGCCTCCCTGCTCGTCGGCTGCCCCGCCGCGCAGGAGTCCTCCGATTCGCCCGCCACCAGCGCGGCCACCGCCGATCGCACCCCGCGGGCCAAGAAGCTCGGCCGCGTGATCGCGAAGGTCGACGGGCACCCGATCGGTGCGCGTGAGTTCGACCTCGTCGCCGGGCGACAGGCAGGCCCCGGCAAGCAACTCTCGCCCGAGGAGCGCGACGAGATCCTCCAGCGCCTGGTCGAGGAGAAGCTGCTCTACCGCGAGGCCGTGGCCCGCGCCATCGACATGGATCCCAAGATCCAGAAGATGATGGTCAACACGCTGCTCAAGGACGAGGTCTACTCCTCCGTCCGCACCTCGCAGATCGGCGAAGACGAGCTCCAGGCCTACTTCGAGGAGCACGCGAGCGAGTTCGTCGTGCCCGCGAAGATCAACGTCAAGCGCATCCTCATCAAGGCTGCGGACGGCGAGACCCCCGAGCAGACGATGGCCCGCGCCGAGCTGGTGCGCGGCGAGGTCGTGGCTGCGCCCGCCGACTTCAAGGCGCTGGCCGAGAAGCACAGCCAGGGGCCCTACGCCCGCCGCGGTGGCGACATGGGCTACGTGCAGGCCGAGGGCAAGCCGGGCGTCGACCCGGCGGTGGTCGAGATGGCCTTCACGCTCGGCAAGGGCGACGTCAGCCCGGTGTTCGAGACCCGCGACGGCCTGAACATCGTGTACGCCGCCAACATCCGCGAGGAGGTCAAGCGCACCTTCGACCAGATGCGGGGCAGCGTGCTGCGCAAGGTGAAGTCGGAGAAGTACCGCTCGCTCTACGAGGGCTACGTCGAAGACCTGCGCCGCAAGGCGGACGTCTGGATCGACACGCCCTACATGGAGACCCACGAGGTCAAGCAGAACATCCCGCCCGCCCTCGGCGGCGAGAACCCGGGCAATGTCGGCATCAACAAGCCCGGCGGTGACGGCTCGGAAGACCTCTAGGCTTGAGGCTGCTGTTGCCCCTCCTCGTCCTCCTGATGGGCTGCCCCGAGCCGCCCGAGGACGATCCCGCGGTCGCCCGGGTGGGGGACGCGACGCTCCGTTTCAGCGACTTCCTCCAGGTCGCGCGGGCCCGGGCGGGCGGGGACCTGATGCCCGCCACCGGATCGGGCTTCGAGACGCTGCGCGACCGCCTGGTCCAGGAGCTGGTGGTCGAGGAGATCCTGCTGGCCGAGGCCGCGCATCGCGGCGTGTCGGTGGAGGCCGCCGCGGTGGACGCGGAGCTGGCGGCGACGAGTGAGGAGGTGGGGGACGACGCCCGCCTCGCCGGCTTCGTCGACGAGCGGCACGGCTCCCACGACGCCTGGCGGGCCCGGGTGGCCCGGCGCCTTCGCATCGAAGCGGTGGAGACCTCGCTGCGGGCCGAGCTGGCGGCGGGCGTCATCGTCGCCCCCGAGCAGGTCGACTCGGCCCTGCCGCGCTTCACGGATCAGTTCCGGCGCCCGGCGCGCCTCCGGGTTCGGCAGCTCTTCTTCCCCGACGCCGCGACCGCTGAGGGCGCCCGCCTCCAGCTGCTTGACGGCACGCCCTTCGAGGAGCTCGCCCGCGCCCTGACGGGCGAAGACGGCGACGCCGGGTGGATGGCCCAGGACGCAGCGCCACCCGTGCTGCTGCGCGCCACCGACGCCCTGAAGGAAGGCGACGTGAGCGAGGTCGTGGAGTCCCCGCTGGGCTACCACCTCTTCCAGCTCCTCGGCCGCGAGGATGCCTCCGATCTGCCGGACGAAGAGGTCCGCGAGCGGGTGGAGGACAGCCTGCGCTCGGAGGCGGTCGAGAGCCGCCTGCGCGCCTGGATCGCCGCCCGCTCGGACGCCCTCGGGCGCCGCGTACACGAAGACGCCGTCGACGCCATCGCCTGTTGCCGCATGGGCCTGCCCTACCTGGCAGGCCGCACCACCCCGGAGGTCGCCCCATGACCGCCCGCCTGCTCGCCCTGTTGCTCCTGCTCCCCTCCACGGCGTTCTCCGCCGAGCTCATCGATCGCATCGTCGCGGTGGTGAACAAGGACGTGATCCTGCTCTCCGAGCTCTCCGAGACCCTGGAGGTCGTGCAGGAGTACGAGCTCCGCGGCCTGGAGAACGAGGAGCGGGACGCGGCCGAGCTGGCGCTGAAGACCAAGGTTCTGGACACGCTCATCGGGCAGGAGCTGATGGACCAGGCCATGGAGGGCGCGGACGTCATCGTGGCCGATCGCGACGTGGACAACGCCATCGCG
>JAJDAI010001255.1 GCA_029261955.1 Deltaproteobacteria bacterium
CAGGTCGCGAAGGGGCCGCTCGTCGATGAGGGTCTTGGCGGCGTCGACGGTCTGGCCTGCGAGGGAGATGGGGACGAGGTCGGGCAGGCTCTGGTCTTCCAGCGGCGGCACGGTGTCCGTCGTGCTGCCGCCCAGGGTCCAGGCGCGCCGCTGCCGCGCGAGCGCGACGACCTCGAGCAGGTCGGGCACGCGGTAGGGCTTGGGCAGGTAGTGCACGCCCTCGAAGAGCTCGTCCTGCTCGGCCTCCTCGGGGATGAAGCCCGAGCTGAAGACGGCCGGGATCTCGGGGCGGTCACGCCGGGCCAGTCGGAGGACCTCGGGTCCGTCGAGGTGCGGCATGCGCACGTCGAGGAAGAGCAGGTCGATGTCGGTGCCCCGTTCGTTCCAGATGTCGACGGCTTCGCGCCCGTCCCGGGCGGAGAGCACGAGGTAGCCGTTGGCCTCGAGCGCGCCGGCCACGAGCTGGCGGATGGCGTCCTCGTCCTCGGCCAGCAGGATCAGGCCCTCGCCCCGGGTGTCCTCGGTGAGGGTGCGGCTGGGCTGGCTGTGCTCCTGGGCCACGCGCCCGGGCTGGGCGGGCAGGCGGAGCGTGAACATCGCGCCGCCGCCGTCGGCGTCGTCCACGGTCACGGTGCCGCCGTGCGCGTCGATGAGCTGGTAGACCGTCGCGAGCCCCAGGCCGATGCCGCGGCCGAGCCCCTTGGTCGTGAAGAAGGGGTCGAAGACCCGGTCGCGCAGCTTCTGGGGCACGCCGGGGCCGGTGTCGGCCACGATGAGCGCAACCGCCGGCTCGGTGATCTCCGTGCCGTCGTCCACCGGCTTCTGGAGCGTGCCCAGGTCCACCCGCAGCGTCAGCCGGCCGCCGCCGCCGTGCTCCATCATCGCGTCGCGGGCGTTGATGCAGAGGTTCAGGATCGCCTGCTGGAGCTGCGACTCGTCCGCGAGCACCGGCGGCAGCCCGCGCTGGAAGTGCGTGTGCATCTCGATGGACTCGGGCATCACCTTGCCGAGCAGGCCGAGGGTGTGCGCCGCCAGCTCGCCGACGTCCAGCAGCCGGCGGTGAGGAGCCTGGCCGCGCACCAGGGCCATCAGGCGCTGGGTCAGCCGGGCTGCCAGCTCGGCCGAGTCCTCGACCGCACGCGCCAGCTCGTCGACCTCGGGGTCGTCCGTGCCCAGCCGGATCCGCGAGGCGTTGCCGAGGATGCCGGTCAGCAGGTTGTTGAAGTCGTGAGCGATGCCACCCGCCAGCGAGGACAGCGCGTCCATCTTGCGGGCGAGGGCGAGGCGCTCCGACAGGGCCTGGCGCTCCGCGAAGTCCGTAACCAGGAGCAGCACGCCGCGGTATTCGCCGTCTTCCCCCCGGGGCAGCGCGCGGCCGGCCAGCAGCACGGGGACTTCGCTGCCATCGCGCTGCCGCAGGCTCGCCTGGAAGCGGGCCACCTCGCCGCGTTCCCAGTGACTCAGGCCGCGCCGCACCCGCTCCACGTCCCGCTCCACGACGAAGTCCAGGAAGTGACGGGCCACCAGCCGCGACCGGGCCCGGTAGCCGAGCATCGCCGCGAAGGGCCGGTTCACGAACAGGAACTCGCCGTGCTCGTTGAGGGTGATGAGGCCGTCCGCGAGGTTCTCCACCAGCGTGCGGTAGCGGTTGCGGCTGTCTTCCAGCTCGCGGGTCCGTGCGCGGACCTGGCCGCGGTCCTGCGTTCGGCGGACGGAGTCGAGGCCGTCCTCCTCGCGGGTGCGCGGCAGGATGAAGAGGAGCCAGGAGTCGTCAGCCCGCACGGCCTTCAGCGAGGCGGCCACGGGATCGCCGCTCTCGTGGAGCAGGTCGAGGTTGATGGCGGGGTCGGCGTCCCGGCGATGCCGGGTGCGGCTCAGCAGCGTGGCGACGGACCGGCGGTCCTCTTCGCAGACGATGCGAGCGAGATCCGAGAGGGCACAGAGCTGCTTGTGGCTGTAGCCGAGGAGCTCGCACGCCGCGGGGTTGGCGTCACGAATCAGACCGCCGTCAATGGCGATCACTCCCTCGCGCGACGCCTCGAAGACGTGCTGGAATTCCCGGAGGTTGAGGCTCATTCAGGTGGTTCCGGTCCGAAGGTAGCAGACCGGAGCGCGGCCGTGGCCGCGGGCTCTACTCTCCTGCGGGCGCGTCAGCGGCCGGGGCGGCTTCGTCCTCGGTTTTTGCCTCCTCGCCAGCGGGTGTTTCGGCCCCCTCGGCGGGCGCCTCTTCGGGGGCGGCTGCCTCGCCCTCGGCGGGCGCGTCCTCGGGGGCATCGACCGTCGGCAGCGCGTCCAGCACGTCCTCCTCGTCCCCCTCGTCGACGACGCGGAAGACCTTGCCGTTGTAGAGGTAGACGAACCTCGTGAAGATCTCGTTCTTGTAGGAGGTCTGCGAGTCGTCGCGCAGCACGAACTCCCGGCCCTTGCGGTCGCGCTCGAATTCGTAGTTCAACACGTCGACGTAGGCGTCCTTGCGGAAGTCCTTCCGGATCTTCGCGGGCTTGTCCCAGGACATGTAGACGTGGTCCTGGGTCATGCCGACGATGACCTCACCCTTCGCGATGATGGGCTGGATCTCCTCGTCGACGTCTTCCCACTTCTTGAGGTAGCCGAGCTTCGTCAGGAACCCGATGCGCTCCTCGCTCCGCTTCATCTTCAGCAGGATGTCCAACTCGTCGTCGCTCATCCAGGCGTCGAACACCTTCGCGTAGGTCTGCTCGATGGCAGGCCACTTCTTGATCTTGCGGAGGTTCACCTGGCCGGCCAGAGCGGGCGTGGCGAAGGTCAGGATCAGGAACATCGTCAGGACGGTGCGCATCAACAGAGTCTCCCTCGCAGCGGTTGTATCAGCATCCGTCTGCCTTCGACCACCAACATCCCCGCTAGGGGAGGACGAGGCCGACCTCGGAGGCGGGCAGCCAGCCGCGCTGTCCCGAGGACAAGCTCACCTGGACCCAGTCCTCGGTTCGCTCGACGACCTGCCCTTCGGCGCCTGCGTGCAGGCGGGCGAGGTCGACCGATTGCAGATCCCGCCCCGAGCGCAGGGTCACCTCGCCGCTCAGGACCACGGCCACCGGATGCTGCCGCAGTTGGTAGGACCGGGCGGTCCACCCGATCAGGTTCAAGGCGGCGAAGATCGCGACGAGCACGAGCAGGCCGACGCCGCCGATCAGCTCGCGCCGGGTGCGGATCGCCAGCGCCGCGAAGAGCAGCGCCCAGGCCACGGAGCCCAGCATCAGCAGCTCGCCGGCGGAGAAGCTGTCGTAGGGCGCGAGCAGGGCGCGGCCCAGGGCGCCGCGCGTGTCGGGCGGCTCCAGGGCGTCCTTCGCGAGGGAGCGGGCGGAGTCCAGGTTGGCGCGCACGTCGCCGTCGCGGGGCAGGTAGAGCAGGGCGCGGCGGTAGGCCTGCACGGCCCGGCCGACGTCGCCGGCGCGGTACCAGGCGTTGCCCTGGTTGTAGAGCAGGTGCCCGTTGTGGTTGCCCGTGGCTTCGAGGCCCTCGAAGCAGGCGGCCGCCTCGGCGTAGCTGCCGGCCTCGTAGAGCGCGGCGCAGTCGAAGGTCGCGGGCTTCGCGACCTGCTGGGCCGAGGCCGGCAGCGCGAGCAGCAGGGTCAGGAGGAGCGCCTTCATGACCAGCGGCCCTCCACGTCGCCGATCCAGTCAGCGATGGCGTCGGCGAGCCCCGAGGGGGAGGCGCCGCCGTAGCGCACGCCCTCGATGCGCTCGAGCAACGTCGCGAGGGCCGAGGCGGCGTCGATGGGGCCGCCCGCTTCGCGCAGGGCCGCTTCGGCGTCCCCAGAGGAGAGCGCCGCGCCGGAGCGGGACAGCCGGGCCGACAGGAAGTGCCGCAGCGAGGTCTCCGCCGCTTCCCAGTCCCCGCCCCTGGCCGCTCGCCGGGCCTCGCCCGCGGCGCCCTTCGCGTCCTTGCGTCGCCGGCGCTCGCGGCCGGCGTCGGTGCCGGCCATGCGCTCGCGGGTGCTCAGGCTGAACAGCCCGACGAAGCCCAGGATCGGCAGCAGGAGCAGGCCCAGCACGAGCGGGGAGCCGATGCGCCGCCGGGCATCGCCCAGCATCCGGTCGCCGTCGTGCAGGGGCAGGATGTCGGAGCCGAGCACCTCGACCTGGGACTTGCCGGCGCTGCCGGAGCGGGCGAGCACGGCGGGGTCCACGACGGCGTCGCCGGTGACCACGAGCTGGACTGGCCTGCTCTTCGTGCGCTCGTAGCGGCTCGACTTCGGGTTGAAGAAGCTGAATTCGATGGGGGGAATCGTGAATTCGCCAGGCTTCAGCGGCACGAGCGTCTTGCGCGCGATGACCTGGGACTGCACCGCGCCGTCGATGATGAGGCCGCGCTGGTCCGGGTCTTCGTCGTAGACCTTGAGACCGTCCACGGGCGGCAGGACGAGCTGCACGTTGCGCAGGCTGCCCTCGCCAGCCAGGCGCAGCTCCAGGGTGACGGTGGCGCCGGCCTCCACGGTCGGTGAGTCGAGGGCCGCGACGAGGCGGTAGCGGCCGACGGAGCCCGTGAAGCCCTCGGGGCGGCCCTCGCGAGGCAGCGGCCGCACGGTCAGCTCCACCGCGTTGCTGTCGAAGGGCATCGCCTCGGACATGCGCAGGTCCATCATCCCGGTGCGCCGGCTGCGGACCACGTCCACCGACGCGGTGGCGGGGCCGAGGTGCACGGTTCCCGGCTCGACGGCGAAGAGGGCGACCCGGCTGTCGAAGATGGTGTAGCGGCGTCCGTCGAGCACCTGGAGGCGCTCCTCGGTGCTGTCCTCGACGCTCGGGTCGAGCACCAGGGGCGCGAAGGCCGGCACGCGCAGCTGCGGGTTTCGGGCCCGGATCGCCATGCCCTGCTCGACGTGCCAGACGATCGCCTGGCCCACATAGGGGGTCGGATCGCTGACCGTCGCGAAGGCGTAGACGTCGCCTGTGCGCGCGTCGCTCTGGCCCTTCGAGCTGCTCTTGCCGCTGCCCTTCGAGGAGCCGGTGACCGTGAACTCCACCTGGTTCGAGCGGATCATCCGCCCGTCGACCATGGCCCGGAGCGGCCCGATCTTCACCGTGCCCGGCTCGCCGGCGATGACGCGGAAGCCGAAGCTGGTGCTGGCCTGTACGCGGCCTCGCACCATGCCGCTGCCGCCGACCTGCGAGGTCTGGACGAACCGGACCTGGGGGCTGCTCTCCAACTCCAGGGAGCCCTCCAGCTCCCCGGTGACGAGGATCTCCATGGAGGTCTGGCCGCCTGCGACGAGGGTCGTCTTGGCCGGCTTGAGCTCGATGGAGCCGCGCGCCTGCGCGAGGGAGGGCACGAGCAGGACCAGCAGGAGGAGGACGAAGCGGCGCATCACCAGTCCTTGCCCGCGGCGCGGCGGCCCTTGCCGGCTTCGCGCTCGGTGCGGTCCTTGCGGCGGCGGCTCTGGTCGGATCGCAGCGCCTCGAGCAGGGCCTCGGCCTGCTCTTCGGTCAGGGCGCCCTCGCGGGGCTCCTTCTTCTGCTCTTCGGCCGCCTCCTCCTCGGTCTGGTGGCTGATCTCGCCCTCGCCGGTCTCCATCTCGTCTTCTTCGGGCTCGCCGGAGCGGTCCTGGTCAGCGGCCTCGGCCTGCTGGGCCTCGCGCTGCTCGCCCTCCTGCTGCTCCTGCTCCTGCTGCTCCTGCTGCTCCTGCTGCTCTTGCTGTTCCTGCTGCTCGGCTCCGCTGCCCTCCTGCTGCTCCTTCTTCTGCTCCTGCTGCTCCTGCTCCTGGTCCTGCTGGTCCTGTTGATCCTGCTGGTCCTGCTCGGGCGGAGGCTCGGGCGGGTTGTTGGCCTGGTCGAGCAGCTCCTCGTACTTGCGCTGGGCGAGGTCGCGGTTGTGCTCGGCGTCCTCGTCCTCGGGGCGGAGCTCGAGGGCGCGGTCGTAGGCCGCGATGGCGTCCTGGTACTTGCCCTGCTGGAACATGGCGTTGGCGGCGCCGTAGAGCGAGTCGGCGGCGAGGCCCGAGCGGTCGGTGGAGGAGGCGGCGAGGAAGGCCTGCTCGGCTTCGGGGAAGGAGCCCAGGCGGTAGTGGGCCTCGGCGATGTTGTAGTCCAGGCGCCGGTCCGCAGGGTCGGCCACCTGGGCCTGGATCCAGTGGTCCAGCGCCTGCTGGAACTGGCCGTCCTCGAATGCGCCGTGGCCCAGGGTGGCGGGGTCGTCGGAGCGGAACCAGCCGGCTTGCGCGGGGGCGGGGAGCAGGAGGGCGGCGCTGGCCGGGAGCAGGAGCAGGGCCAGGATCGCGGCCGATCGGCGCCGCGGCGGGCCCATCAGGCCCTCGGCCAGCAGCAGGAGCAGCGCCGGCAGCAGCAGGTACTGGAAGCGCTCCTCCCAACGTCGTTGGCGGGACGAGGACAGCTCGCGGGACTCCAGGGTGCCCTTGATGTCCTCGAGGTAGATCTGCCGCAGGTCGATGTCGCCGGCCACCG
>JAJDAI010001256.1 GCA_029261955.1 Deltaproteobacteria bacterium
CTCCGAGCCCCAGGCGGCATCCTGGGACGCGCACCAGCTGCCCCCCTCGTCGTTGTCCGAGGCGTCGAACGCATCCGGGTCCAGGCTGATCGTCGCCCCGTTGGGGTCCGGCCAGGCCGCGTCGTCGTAGGCCACGACGTCGATGAGCGTGCCATCCACGTCCGCGAGCTTGATCTCGTCCGCGCCGTTGCCCAGCAGGATCTCGGTGCCGAAGGCGTAGTCCACGGGCGTGCCCCCGTTCGCGGCGGAGTCCGTGCTCGATCCGAAGACCGCGTACTCGCCGGGCCCGAGCACCACGCTCGCCCCGATGACGTGGGAGTCGATGTCCTCGTCCGAGATCGTCCAGCCGCCGAGCTCCAGCGTCGCGCTCCCGAGGTTGTGCACCTCGAACCACTCGCGGAAGTCGTCGGTCCCGCCCGGGTTCTTGTGGATCTCGGTGATGATCACGTCGCCGGGGTTGGCCGTGTCGCCGTCCACGGGCGTGGCGTCGTCGTCGTCGGCTGTCGCGTCGTCGTCGTCGGCTGTCGCGTCGTCGTCGTCGGCTGTCGCGTCGTCGTCATCCGCGGTCGCGTCGTCGTCGTCGGCCGTGGCGTCGTCGTCGTCGGCCGTGGCGTCGTCGTCGTCGGCCGTCGCATCGTCGTCGTCGTCCGCCACGGGGGCCGAGTCGTCGTCGTCGTCCGCCGGGCAGGCGATGAGGGGAAGGCAGAGAAGCAGGAAGAGCAGGCGGTTCATCGCGCCAGTGAGCCGCCGGCTGCCTGCGTCGTCAAGGAGAGGCCCCACAGTGCCCGGACGATCGCTCCCACACCGCCACCCGGCCCCGCCGGTGTCACACTGGCGGGTGCCAGAGGACCCGCACAGGTGGTCCGCGGGCTGCTTACGCTGGACGTCGGGCCCTCGCCGTCGAAGCGGCCGGCCGCCCGCAAACCAGGAATTTCGTTGTCTTGACCGTCCTCACCACCGATTCCTATACTCGCGCCTGCCCCGACGGCGACACGCGTGCGCATGTGAGGGAATTCGGTCGCAGCGCGATCGGCCAGCATCCGAGCGAAGGGGACTCCATGAAGCATGTGCTTGCGTCTTTGACCTGCGGCACAGCCTTGCTCGCTGCCGGCTTGCTGTCCGGCTGCCCGGAGCAGGAGCCCGTCGCGACCATCGAGTCGGCGGCGCCCCAGCTGCGGATCAGCCCGCTCATCGGCGGCCTCGGCATGACCGTCGACCTGAGCTTGCGCGGCGTGAACACGCAGTGGCAGGACGGCGACCTCCGCGTCGATCTGGGTGAGGACATCACGATCGGCGAGCCGACCGTCAACGGCCCCAACAACGCCACCGTGCCCGTGACCATCGCCGACAGCGCCCTGCTCGGCTACCGACCCATCACCATCGAGTTCGACCGCCGCGACGCAGAGGGCAACGACATCAGCGCTGCGAGCTTCACGCTGCGCGATGTCGACGGCTTCCTGGTCCAGCCCGGCGGCGTCAGCATCACCCCCGACCGCGCTCGCCTGGGCGAGACCCTGACCATCTCCATCACGGGCTTCAACACCATCCTCCAGGAGGGCAGCGCCTGGGTGGACATGGGCGAGGACGTCTACGTCAACTGGGTCGCGGTCCAGGACGAGACGCACGCCACGGCCTCGATCAGCATCGACCAGCGCGCCGAGCCCGGCTGGCGCGACGTCAGCGTGCGCAACGGCCAGGTGGTCTACACCGCGGTCGAGGCGCTCTTCATCGAGCGCTCCAGCATCGCCATCGAGATTCAGCCCGAAAACGGCAACCAGGGCGAGGTCCTGCCCTTCAGCGTCGAGGGCTTCAACACCCACTTCGACAGCACCGGCACCCGCGAGACGCTGGTCGACATGTCCAGCAGCATCTGCGTGAACGAGTTCTGGCCCGACTGCCAGGACACGGTCGAGCCCGGCGGCGTCGTCAACGTGCTCGCCCCCACCGTCGCCACCGGCACCATGCGCATCAGCAACGGCGCCGCCGCCGGCCTCTACGACGTGCGCGCCTACACCGTCGAGCGCCAGGACTTCGACGGCAACGGCGTCCTGGACCCGGGCGAGTTCACGATCCTCGAGGAGGTCGTGCTGCACGAGGGCTTCGAGGTTCGCCCCGTCCCCATCGACTGCAACGACAACCCGGGCGTCGGCTTCAGCTTCAGCGTCAGCCGGTCCATCGACAACGACACCTGCAACGTCAACGAGAACGTCAGCGCCAGCGCGGTCTTCTACACGCCGCTCGACCCGCCCTGCGGCAGCCCGCCCGGCCCGCCGGTCTTTCCCTACGACATCAACTACGTCATCAACCCGCCCTCGGGCGGCGCCGACTGCCCCACGACGCCCACCTGCGACGCAGGCCCCTACGTCTACCTGGAGTCGGAGCTCAACACGATCACCCTCGAGCGCCAGGAGAACCCCTTCACCGGGGAGATTCGCTACACCCCGGATCGGCAGCTCGTGCTCGACGACTACAAGTTCGGCTACGTGGCCTACGACCTCTGGGCCGAGGGCTCCGAGGACGAGACGCAGATCCCCGAATTCCGCAAGGAAGACGCCCTCTTCACGCTGCCCAGCGACTTCGAGCTGCTCGCCCCGCAGCTGTGCAACAACTACACGCACGACCCCAGCGAAGACCTGGTCGTCGAGTGGACGCCCGGCAACACCTACGACGTCGCCGGCATGAGCGTGTCCTGGTCCACGACGGACGCGGACGAGGTCGCCTGGCAGATCATCACGCTGCCCTGGGACGACGGCGAGCACGCCTGGGAGCAGGAGTACTGGGAGCAGATGCCCGAGGGCGGCGGCAACTTCGGCTTCGGCGCGGGCGTCGGCGAGCCGAAGTGGTTCTTCGACTTCGGCGACGGCCCCGTGGGGCTCGAGAACGAGGGCCGCAGCGGCCTGAGCTACAGCGGCTTCATGCTCGTGCGCGCCGAAGAGGGAGGCTGAGATGCGCTTTCTCCTCCCCCTCCTCCTCCTCCTCACCGCCTGTGAAGACGAGGACAGCCTCCGGGCCCTCGACTTCGGCCGCACCGCCATCATCACCGGCGACTTCGACACCGTGGAGCAGCTCATCCAGGAGGTGAGCAACACCACGCAGGTCCAGGCCGAGATCCGGGTCTACGACGGCTACATCACCGGCCCGCACTTCGAGCACGACATCGAGGTCTCCGACGCCTTCGAGGGCACGGTCGAAGACCTGCTCCGCATGGAC
>JAJDAI010001257.1 GCA_029261955.1 Deltaproteobacteria bacterium
GCGACCCCGAGCTGAGCGAACGCCTGCTGCTCTGCCTGGCCCAGCTGGCCCTCGACGGAGGAGCCCTGCCGGCCCGCCTGCCGCTGCTGGTCGAGGCCGTCGACGGCGCGACGACGATCTGCCTGACCCCCGATGACCGACTGCGCATCCCGCGGCCGTGGAGCGCCATCGACGGGGCCTGGCGGGACCACCCCGACCTGCTGCTGGTGCTGCTGCCGCACGGCGACGAGGGCGCCGTCCCGGACCTGCTGTCGGGCAACGGGATCGCCGATCTGCGCCCCTCGACCCCGCCCGAGCCGCGGCCCCGGGAACCTCACCCGGCGCCCCCGAGCGTGCCCACGCCCCCCGCGCCGCCCCCGGACGAATTGAGCCGGGTGCGGGCCAGGGACCGCAGCTGGCTGGAGCGCATGCGCCGGACCCTGCTGGGCGACCGGGACGAGCCTGTCCCGACGTCGGGACGGCGTGGGCAGCCGAGGGGGAGTGAGCGGTCCCCGGGCGACCCGGAGCAGCAGGATCGCTGGTTCCGAGGCGACGGAGACATCGAGCAGCAGCTGGGCTCGGAGGGTCGCTTGTCGGCCGACCGGGACCACGCCCCCACCTTCGGTCTGGCCTTCCAGCCGCGGGATCTCTCGCTGCCCTACACCTACGCGCCCAGCACCATCGCGGCCAGGTTCAGCTCCGCCGGTCAGCGCTGGCTGGCCATGCCTGCCGACCCCAGCTGGCGGACCTCGAGCGGCGCCGTGGCGCACGTGGTCCGCTGCCGGGGTCGTCTGCCTGCGGGGCGCGCCCTGTTGCCGATCCCGCTCTACGGGCGAATCCTGGCCCTCGAAGCCCAAGGCGAGGCCACGTTGCTCGACGATGGCGTGCCGGGCCCGCGCCTGTCGCTCAAGGCGGCCTCGGACGTGCGCATCGAGATCGGCCTGCCCAAGGCCCCGGACTTCAGCCGCGCAACCGTGCCCCCGGATGCTCCGGGGAGCCTGTACGAGCAGACCGTGCCCGACGGCGAGCTGCCGGACGAGGTGCTGGAGTTCGTCGACTCGCTCCGTGCCGACACGGCCGGCGCGCTCGGCGTCGCCCTGTCGATCCGGGACTTCGTCCGCCGGCGCTATGCCTACGATCCCAGCTACCTGGAGGAGCCGGATGTCGGCCGCTGGCTGGGACGCCTGACCCGCGGCAGCGCCAACGCCCACCTCGCCGCCCTGCACGCGGGGAGCGACAGCCGCTTCCTGGGGCGAGGGGTCTGCTACGAGCTGAACGCCCTCGCCTGTGAACTCCTGCGCCGAGCCGGGATCCCGGCCGCGGTCTCGACCGGCTGGGTCTACTCGGGCGGCAGCCTCGACGAGCCCGACCACATGTGGGCCATGGCCCTGTTGCAGACCGGGCAGGGCCCTCGCTGGTTGCCGATCGATGCCTCGTCGACCCGCACCGGGCGACCGCTGCGGGTCGGTCGGAGGCCGCCGGGGACCTGGCGGGTCCCACGGTCCAAAAGCCCTCCCCCGAGCCCGCCTCGCTGGGAGCGTCCCACGCCGCGGCAGCGCCCCGACCGCAAGCGACGCGAGCCGCCGGTCCACGACCTGCTGCGGGTGGTCCGGCACCTGGAGAGGACGGCGCGGCTGGAGCCGATCCCGGGCGAGGAGCTGCGTGCCCGTTGCCGCCGCCTGTTGGCCGACCCGGAGAGCGCGGCGGAGCTCATGGCGTTGCTGGGGGACGATTGATCCGAGCGCCAGGCGGACCCCGGCGCCCTCGTCGGCCGGAAGCGGAAGCTCTCCGGCCCTGCGATCCCCGGGGGGGACCATCCCAAGAGAACGAGAAAAGCCCGCCGGGACTGCGTCCGCGGCGGGCCTCTCTGAAATGGTCGGGGTGAGAGGATTCGCCTCCGTTCAGGGCCCGTCACGGGCCCTTCTCTCTCGGCAGGGCGGCTGGCTGATGGGTCCGTCACGGACCCTTGTCAGCCGCTGGCTGCGCCAGCCGCCCTTCGAATCTCACACCCCGAGCGCTCGCAAGGGCGCTTCGCGGCCTCGCTCCCGCGTTGCTGATCCCAAGCGAAGAAGGCCCACCCGAGGGTGAGCCTTCGACGAATTGAATGGTCGGCCTTACAGGATGATTATTGAACTTCTCGGGGCGGGATCATCGACGGTCCGAAGCTGGCGCCACGCTCGGCCGGAGTGGAGGGCTGAGGACGGATCCGGCGACCGGGCCAGTGTGCCGGCCGGCTACTCCGTCGTGTCGGCTCCATCGGTACAGTCGGGATCCGCCGCGTCGACGGCGCCGTCCCCGTCGTTGTCGGCGCCGTCGTTGCACTGCGTGGAAGTGAGGCCCACCTCCGAGAAGGGCGGGGCCGCACAGTCCGGGTCGAGGCCATCGATCCAGCCATCGGTATCGTTGTCGACCACGTCGCAGCAGACGCCACCGGGCCCGCATGGGTCCTCGTCCGCGCTGTCATCATCGTCTGGGGCGCCGTCGTCATCGTCCGACGTGCTGCTGTCGTCGTCGTCTGCCGCGTCGTCGTCGTCCGCCGCGCTGTCGTCGTCGTCCGCCGCGCTGTCGTCGTCGTCCACCGCGTCGTCGTCGTCCACCGCGTCGTCGTCGTCCACCGCGTCGTCGTCGTCGTCAGGCGGCGACTCGTTCGAGCAGGCCGACGCCGCCGCGAGGAGGAAGATCGCGAGGATGAAAGGGCTGAAGCGGAGCTTGAACGTGGAGAGCCTCCCCGCCCAGCGTAGCAGCACTGCCCCGTGCGGCTCGCCATCCTTCCCCGCGCCTCGGCAACGGCTTGGTACTCACCCGAGCCCGCCGTCAGCCGAGGCGAGGCCCGCGTCACATCCGCCTCGCAGAGTCGGGCCGTGGGGCCTGGAACCACGGCATGTCCGGCTCTGTCCACTCGCTCGCTCTTCAGGCCCTTGAACTCGACCCCGGAGAGCGCCTCGAGCTTGCCGCCGAGCTGATCGACAGCGTCGAGGGGCCTGAGGATCCCGAGCGGGCTGCGGCCGCCGATCAGCGCGAAGCGGGCGGCGAGCCTCGCGGCGCTCCCTGGTCCGAGGTTCGCGCTCGGCTGGTGTCCGAACTCGCGAAGGGATGACGGTCCGCGTCGTCGTCCTCCCCGAGGCTGAGGAGGATGCTCGTGGCGCAGCGCGCTGGTACGAGGACCAACGTGGCGGCCTGGGCCTGGAGTTCCTTGGCGCCTTCCAAGACGCGACGGATCGGGCCGCTGAGAGGCCGGAGTCCCACCCCCGATGGTCGGAGGAGCCGCGCTACCGGCGGACGAGGCTGTCCCGGTTCCCGTACTTGCTGTTCTACGAGCTCCGCGGCGACCTCCTCGAGATTCGCGGCCCTCGTCCACAAACGCCGGAAGCCGGGCTTCTGGCTCGGCCGGAGCGGCAAGCAGTAGCGGGCGCCGAACACAGAGTTCCATCCATCCTGTCAGGTCTCGCCATCCTTGAACCGCGAACGCCCGACCGGCACAGCGTCCGATCGGGCGTTCGATTCGTTGGTCGGCCTGGATGGACACCTATAGAATTTCCTGGGTCGAGATCGCCTCAGCGACAGACCGGATCGCGTGCTTCCGGAAGAGGACGCGAAGCGGCCGGCCAGGCCCGGTCCCCGACTCCGAGGTGGCCCAGCGGAACGGGCGGGCCTAGAATCGGACCATGAAGCCGACCTTCGAAGAGATGAGCGTCGCTGAGCGCATCCTGCACGTGCAGGACCTCTGGGATCGGATCGCCGCTGAACCGGATGACGTGCCACTGTCGGAGGACCTGGCCAAGGAGCTGGACCGCCGGCTCGCCGCTCACCGCGCCGACCCGTCCACTGCCATCCCCTGGGAGCAGGTCAAGGCGGGGCTGAGCCGCCAGCAGTGAGCCGATCCGTCGTCTTCCGGCCCGAGGCTCGGACCGAGCTCGCCCTGGCCTGGGACTGGTACGAGGAGAAGCGAGCTGGGCTCGGTGACGAGCTGGTCGTCTGCGTCGAAGCGGCGATCGCAGGGGCCTCGCGCGAGCCCGATCTCCATCGGCGTGTTCGCGGCGAAGTCAGGCGAGCCCTGGTGAGGCGCTTCCCCTACGGCGTGTTCTTCGTCGCAGACGACGACGAGCTCCTCGTCCTGGCGATCTCGCACGATCGACGGTCACCGGGGTACTGGGAGTCGCGGCTGTCGAACGAGTAGCCAGAGGCCCCGGTTCCTGGGTCCTTTCAGGTTCCCGCCTCGCCAGAACCGAGAAGAGCCCGCCCGGATCGCTCCGAGCGGGCTCTTCAATCGTTGGTCGGCCTTAGAGGGTGTTCCCATTAACGAGGCGCGGCTAGACTCCCCGCTTTGAGGGAGGATCCGTGGCTCAAGACACTGAGAACACACCCGATG
>JAJDAI010001258.1 GCA_029261955.1 Deltaproteobacteria bacterium
GCCGCGGCCGGTCTCCGAGTCGGCAAATCGAACGCCGTGGCGCTGCTCGATGGGCGGCAGGCCCTGGGCGATGAGCAGGCTCTCGCCCTCACCCGGCGCACAGTCCGCCGGCGTGCCCGTCTGCTGGACCTCGATCGTCGCGGCGCCACCGGCCTCGACCGCGAGCGTGACGCCGCGGAAGGCCAGCCAATCCGGCGGGAGCTCCCAGGGCGGCCCCGCCGTCTCGAACCAGACCTCGCGGTCCATCAGCCCCGGCTCGAAGAAGGCGGCGACCCCGTGCTCGTCCGTCCGCACGACGACCTTGTGCACGGTGCGCAGCTCGACGCAGGGCACGGGGGCGCCGGTCGACGCGTCCAGCGCGGTGATGGCGAAGGGCAGCTCCTGGGCGAGGGCGGGGGCGCTCAGCACGAGCAGCAGAAGGAGTCCGATCGCTCCTCCGCACACGACATGTCCCCGCTCGCCTCGGCTTCCCATGCTCCGCTCGCGACCTCCATGCACCTTCTAGCGTGCCGGGGCGCCAGGCGGGGATCCGCGCTGCGTCACCCCATCAGGGCGACAGTGGGGCGCTCGCACGCGGTATCCTTGATCTGACGGGGACTCAACGGCGGCCTGCTTCAGGGGAGGCCGCCCTAAGGGTGCGGGTGGATCGACGCGACGTGACGAGCCCGGCCGAGCGGGTTCGTCTGGAAATCGAGCAGCTCCGAAACCGCGTGGCGAGCGTGTTGGTGGTGGCGATCCTGGTGATCGGCGGTCCCGTCGTCATCTCCTTCGCCCTGACCGACTTCAACCAGCTGCTCGCGGGCCTGTTGGTTCTGATGCTCGTGGGGCTCGTCACGGGCCTGGTGCTCATCCGGCGGGGCCTCGGACGCCTCGGACGGCCGCTGATCCTGCTCGCGCTGTCCCTGGAGCTGGTCGCGCGCGCCTACTACTTCGGCGGTGTCACCTCGGTGCCGTTCACGGGCTGGGTGGTCGTGGTCCTGCTCACGTCCATCCTCGTGCACCGGCGCGCGGGCTGGCTCGCCGCGCTGGTGGGTCTGCTGGTGGGCGCCGCGCTCTTCACGCTGGAGTCTCAGGGCCTGTTGCCGCCGGCGCTCCGGGCGGACACCCCGCTGACCGCGCTGCGCATCTCCGGGGCGCTCTTCTTCATCGTCGCGCTGCTCGCCTGGGCCATGAACAAGCGCATCGAGGAGGGGGTGCGGCGCTCCGCGCGGGCCGAGGTCCGCAACGAGCTGCTCATCGACCGCTACGAATTGGCGGGCCGGGGCGCCCGCTTCGGCATCTGGGATTGGGACAAGATCAGCGGCACGGTCTGGCGCGACCCGGGCGTGCAGGACCTGCTCGGCGAGGGGCGGGTGGCGGTGCTCGGCTCGGCCGCGGCCTACCGGGCCTACATCCACCCCGACGACCGCGAGGCGACGAGCAACGTCCTCACCCAGTACCTCGCCGGCGACCTGCCCGAGTACCTCGCCGACTACCGCATCAAGCAGGCCGACGGCGGGTGGCGCTGGGTGCGCTCGCGGGGGCGGGCGGTGCGGGATCCCGATGGGGAGCCCATCCGGGTCGTGGGCTCGATCGTCGACATCAGCGATCAGAAGAGCCTGGAGCGGGAGCTGGAGCGGCGCGCCTTTCGCGACCCGCTGACGGGCCTGCCCAACCGGGACCTCTTCCTGGATCGGCTGCGGCAGACGCTGGCCGAAGCGCGACGCTCGAAGGAGACCGACTTCGCGATCGTCTTCGTGGATCTGGACCGCTTCAAGGTCGTCAACGACTCCCTGGGCCACGCCGCCGGCGACCAGCTGCTGATCCAGATCGGCCGACGCCTCGAGGGCGCGCTGCGCGAGCCGGATACGGTCGCCCGGCTGGGCGGCGACGAGTTCGCCCTGCTGATCAAGGGGGTGCGCGACGTGCCAGCCGCCCGCATCGTCGTGAACCGGCTCGAGTCGCGCCTCGCCGAGCCCTTCGACCTCGGCGGCAAGGAGCTGTTCGTGCAAGCCAGCATCGGCGTCCTCATGGGCTCCCTGGAGTACAGCGACCCGCTGGACCTGCTGCGCGACGCCGACCTGGCGATGTACTCGGTCAAGGGCGAGCCCACGGTCAGCATCGGCGTCTTCGAGCCCGACATGCGCCGCCGGATGCGGGAGCTGCACGACCTCGACAGCGCGCTCTCCGGGGCGATCGAGCGGGGGGAGATCGTGCCCTGGTTCCAGCCCATCGTGAACCTGGAGAGCGGCGAACCCATCGGCTACGAGGCGCTCGCGCGCTGGGCTCGGCCGGGCGGGGAGGTGCTCATGCCGGGCCAGTTCATCGACCGGGCGGAGGCGACTGGCCTCATCGCCCGCCTGGATCGCGCCGTGATCTCCGCCGCCGCAGCCGTGGTCGCCGAGCTCCCGGCGCCGCTCTACCTGAGCGTCAACCTGTCCGCCCGCCAGTTCCACGACCGCGAGCTGGCGGAATGGGTGGAGGAGGAGGCTGCGCGGGCCGGCCTGCCCCTGGACCGGCTTCAGATCGAGATCACCGAGGCCACGCTGCTCACCGACCTCGCCGACGTCCGTCGCACCCTGGCCATCCTCACGAGCCGCGGCGTGCGCGTCGCGCTGGACGACTTCGGCACCGGCTTCTCATCGCTGAGCTACCTGCACCGCTTCGACCTCGACGTCCTGAAGATCGACCTGAGCTTCGTCCAGGAGCGGGGCCCCGCGGGGCCCGGGCCGATCTGCCACGCGATCCACTCGATGGCGACCGCGCTGGGCATCCAGACCGTGGCCGAGGGGGTCGAGACCGAGGAGCAGCGGCAGGCGCTGCTGGCCCTGGGCTGCCGCACCGCGCAGGGCTTCCTCTTCGGCAAGGCCGAGCCCATCCCCCGGCTGCCGGCGGCGCAAGCGAGCGCGAGTTGAGCCGAGGTCGTGTAGGTTCGCCCGCATGTACGACGCTTCAGACCTGAGAAGAGGGGTGTGCTTCCACTACAAGGGAGCCCCCATGATCGTTGTGGACGTCACCTTCAGCACGCCAACGGCGCGCGGCGGCGGCACCATTGCGAAGACGAAGATGCGCAACCTGCTCACCGGGCAGCTGCTCACCGACTCCATCCGCAGCGGCGACAAGTACGCGCCCGTGGACGTCGAGCGGAAGCAGGCGTCCTACCTCTACAGCGACGGCTCCGATTTCCACTTCATGGAAGCCGAGACCTACGAGCAGTTCTCGATGACGGCCGACGAGCTCGGGCCGTCCTCGGTCTTCCTGCAGGACGGCATGGAGGGCATCCAGGCCATGCACGTGGACGGCAAGCTCATCAGCGTGGAGCTGCCCGACACCGTCGTGCTCGAGGTCACCGAAGCCGACCCCGTCATGAAGGGCGCTACGGCCAAGGCCCAGTTCAAGCGCGCGGTCGTCGGCAACGACATCGAGATCAAGGTCCCCGGCTACGTGGACGTCGGCCAGAAGATCAAGATCGACACGCGCGACCGGCACTTCATCGAGCGCGTTCAGGGCTGAGCGCCCTGCCCCTCGGGCAGATCAGTCGCGCACGCCGGGGTCGTTCCCGGTGGAGTGCGCCGCGATGAAGCCGTACTCGACCAGGCAGCTCTGCACGGAGCAGCGGTTGTCGCTGAGCTGCGTCTCGTAGACCTCCACCGTCACGGTGCCGCCGGCCTGATCGAAGTCGTCGCCGCCGAAGTCGAGCTCGGTCGTGACGGCCAGATCGAACTCGCAGCCGACGGCATCCGACTCCAGCAGGGCCGAGAAGTCCGAGCCCAGGCCCGATCCAGCGACCGTGGCGTTCTCGGTGATCGTCTCGCCGCTGTAGATCCCATCCCCCTGGTTCCCAATGCGGGCCAGGAAGACGGAGTCGTCACCCCGGAAGAACTGGGCCTGCGGGGACGGATCCGCATCGCTGTTCTCGGGCGAACCGACGCGCAGCTCGTAGATGGGCTCGCTCGCCATGACCTGCTGCCAGGCGCTGGACTGGTCCGTGTCGACGCCCGCCGCGCAGGTGGCGACGAGGGTGTTCACGCTGTTCAGCGAGTAGGTGCCGATCTCGCTGTTGATGCAGCCGGTCAGCAGGACGAGCAACGGAAGCAGGGTGCGCATGAACCGGAGTCTACGCCGGTTCAAGGAGGCGGGAGCGGAGGGAGAACCGCGAAGACCCACACCGTGGCAGCGGCGTGGGTCTTCGATCCGGCAGGCGTTGCGGGGGGCGTGGGCCCGCGGCGGGTCAGGCGCCGTTCTCCTCCGGGTGGTGGTGGTGGTGGATCAGCTTCGGAGGAATGCGCTGCCGTCGAAGCAGGTGTTCCCCTGCTCGACGCCGTCGACGTAGATGGTGGCGCAGCCGTCGCAGATGCCGTCGAAGACCGCGGTCACGTCGACGCGACCCTGGCTGTTCTCGTATCGGGCGTGCAGCTCGCCGCCCAGGGCGTCCATGC